>JAFGHO010000024.1 GCA_016930085.1 Spirochaetales bacterium | reverse complement strand
GAAATTTCGATGATTGCGTTGGTTTTCGTTGTTCGTGTTGCGGGAACGACAGCGGTATATCGCTATGCGAGATATACCGCCGCGCCGGAGTCTGAGAGCAGGGCAAATGCACAAAAGGGTCATCGAGGAACCCGGGAGATCTCCCGGACTCCATATCTGGAAACAACCGCTAACCCGGATATCTCACAATTACAAGAGTTCATATTGAAATGTTTGTTATCTGTTTATTATAAAGTGACTTACATATTAAAGCCGGTTTTTGGCGCTTTTCTCAAAAAGCAAACGTGAAATTTCCGTACACAAAAAACCTGTTATAAGCATTTCCCGGTCTCCCGATATTAATAACAGGGAGAGAAAGACGTGATTCAAGGAATCGGTGCTGCGGCGCCTGTTTTTATTCCCAATATCATTCGCCTGCGAAGCGGCGCGGGAAAGGTCGCGGCTCCGGTTCAGCGGCACTATATTCCGTACGCCCGGTTCAGGCATATAACGGGTGTCCCGAGCGGAAATAACAGCGCGGGGGTTCCGGTGTACAAACTCAGGGTCCTCGACAACCTCATCGACCGGCTTGTTTCCGGCGGGGCGGGTAATTCATTCGCGCAGGAAATAACAAACGACAACATCGACCTCATGATCGACCGGGCCGCGCGGGAAGTTCGCTCCAGAGAGACAGCTTTACGGATGTCCCCCGCGGTTTTTTCTCCCCGTGCGGGTATCGTGATCGACACCTTTGCCTGACGGCCTCCATCGTAATTAATGCGGTTTTTTCACAAACAGTAGTTGTCCCGGGTTAAAAAGTATTCAGGGGAATCAGCGCATTGTCTTCGTCATACCATGCTTCGAGCAGTTCGAGCCACGCCTCGACGGTCCCGTTGCTGTTGTTCGTGCAGAAATCGATTTCACCGTAGTAATGGCCGCTTGTGTCTTCAAGGGGACTCAATGTATACCATTCCATTGCCTCGTAGTACGGCTGTTCGAAATGTGTTCTTCGATTTCCCTGCGGAAAGGTGATAAAGAGCCCCCGCTTGACGGCTTCACCGGGCCCGAAGTAATTGCCGTATCCTTCGCTTGCATAGGCGGCGATAATCGTGTCCGAAAGCGCGTCGATGACATTCTCCGCCTTCTCCACAAGGGGTCCGGAAAAGTAAAGAAAGTTCCCGCTGATATGGATACAGAAATCGTTCAGCTCGAAATAGGGATATTTCTTCGCATCCTCTTCATTCCAGTCGGAAAAAAAATGGATCGAGTCGTCTCTGCAGATTTCTATCGCGTCTTTCCGGTTTTCCTGGTGAAGCCCCACGGCAAAGGCATCGACTGCGGTTTTGAGTGTTTCCATTTTTTCGAGATCCACGGCCGCCATTGTCTGTAATGGGTCCGATTGCGTCGAGTCGCGGTATGTCTGAACGGCGAGGGCGGCAAGCGATTTCCCGTCCCACGGAGAGGCATCCGAGGTCATCCCGGCAATAAGGGCGGTATAATCCCAGCCGTCCATCTGTTCTTCGGCCATGGAAGCCGTCATGGCGTCGGCGAGGTTTCTCGCCTCGTACGCCGTTTCCACCGCCGCCATCAGGCACGCGTCGAACCCGATAAAATCGAGTTTCGTTCCGCCGAAGACCGATGTAATCGCGTCCTGAAGCTCTTCCATACTCAGCTGGTCTTCATTGCTCGAGTCGTCCCTCCCGATTCCACGCAACTTCGATTCCTCTTCAATGGGACCCGAAAACGGCCCGTCCCCGTGGTTCCAGAACAGGAGACCGTAATGATCGGTCTCATCGATATAATCGAGGTCAGTGCAAAAACCCAGAAAGTCGGCGAGTGTCCGGCTGTCACCCATGTTCCGTTCGATGCTGTCGAGGGCGTCAATTGCAAAACCGTAGCGGTCATATTCGTCGTAAACTTCAGGTGAATCAATCTCGCCGTTCAGGCTCGAGAAAGCTCCGATCCTGTAAAGCGCCGTATCATCCGGCCCCGACAGCCCCTTACGGTCGAGGAGAACGATAATCTGAAGAGACGAGGCGATGCCGGGATATGTCTGGGCAGCCTGGTATAATCCGGCCTCCATTTCGTCGATATCGTCGACCGCGTAAGCGACCATGGTTTCCGGATCGTAGCCGTCCAGGTTATTGTCCGCGTCCATATAGATCATAAAGGTCCATGTATGATCTATATTCGGGGCGAACGACGCGTTGATTTCCTGGTGAATGTTGTCTGTCGGATTGACCAGGATATCATCTCCGCCTGAAGGCGGCTTGCATGCCGGGAATAAAAGCGGTAATAAGACAAAAATAATTATACGTTTATATGATTTCACGGCGCCCCTTTGGAATTGTAACAGTATAGCATATCTTTCATTTATAATATAGCCCCAAAAAACCGAAAAGACAATCAAAACGGGAGACGGTTTACCGCGCGGTTTTTACTGTTTTCGCAATCGTCGCTGTGTAAAAGTGTAGTCTGCCTCAAGGTAAACGGCGGGAGGGAGTTGATCGGTCTCTGAAATTAGTATAGAGTAAGGCAGACTCCCCGGTTACCGGGGGAGTGGGATGAAAATTCAATAATAAGGAGACTGCAATGTTTTCACCGCTTGAACAATACGACCCCCAGATTTACGAACTTATCCGGCAGGAACAGGCGCGGCAAAGCGGATCACTCCGCCTTATTCCCTCTGAAAATTACGTGTCGCGCGCCGTCATGCTCGCCACGGGGAGTTGTCTTACCAATAAATACGCCGAAGGGTACCCCGGAAAACGGTATTACGAAGGACAGCAGGTGACGGACCTCATCGAAACGGTCGCAATCGAACGGGCCAAGAAGGTGTTCAAGGCAGATCACGCCAATGTCCAGCCGTACTCCGGATCGGTGGCGAACTTCGGTGCCTATAATTCGCTCGCAAAACCGGGAGACACGATCATGGGTCTGGAACTCAGTTCAGGCGGGCATTTAACGCATGGTTCCAAAGGAAGCATAACAAGCAAGATTTTCAATGCCGTCAATTACACGGTCGATTACAAAACGGGAAAACTCGACTATGACGAGATCGAAAAACTCGCCGTGAAGGTGCATCCGAAGATTATCATTTCCGGTTATACGGCGTATCCCCGCGAGATCGATTTCAAGCGTTTCGGCGAGATCGCGAAAAAAGCCGGGGCGTTTCATGTCAGTGATATCGCCCATATCGCGGGTCTTGTCGTGGCCGGGCTGCATCCGAGCCCGGTCCCCTATGCCGATATCGTGGCATCGACGACCCACAAAACACTGAGGGGCCCGCGGGGCGGCATGCTTCTCTGCAAACAGGAACACGCGAACAAGGTCGACAAGACCATCTTCCCGGGCCAGCAGGGGGGGCCGCACATGCATACGATTACGGCGATCGCCGTCGCGCTTGCCGAAGCGGATACGGTCGAGTTCATCGAGTACGCCAAACAGATCATAAAAAACGCGAAACGCCTCGCGGAGAAGCTTCTCGAATACGGATTCGATCTTGTTTCCGGGGGCACCGACAACCACCTTCTTCTCATCGATTTGCGGAACAAGGGAATTCCGGGAAAGAAGGCCGCCAAGGCCTTTGACCGCGCGCGGATCGTGACGAACTTCAACACGATTCCGGGTGATCCGGCATCGCCGTTTAATCCCAATGGTATCCGTCTGGGAACACCAGCGGTGACGACACGGGGCATGAGAGAGGAACAGATGGACTCCATCGCCCGGTATATCCATACCGTTATCGAGAATATCGACAACGAATCCGTTATCGAGAAGGTGGGAAGGGAAGTATTGATGCTCTGTTCGCAATTTCCCGTGCCAGGCCACTTTATCCTTCCGGGAAAATCGATCAGTCATCCGCTTACGAATAAAGCGTTATAGAAAAGGGGGTGAGGGGCCAATGACACCGGTTACATCGTCAAAGGAATGGAAGGCGCTCGAAGATCATTATATTGAAATGTCGAAGGTCCATATGAAAACCTTGTTCGCGGAAGACCCGGATCGCGTTAAAAAGTTCAGTCTGGCGGATTGCGGTCTTTATGTCGACTTCAGCAAGAACATCATCACGGACCGTACCCTCGAATTACTCGGAAACCTCGCCGTGTATGCCGGGCTTGAAGAGGCGAAAAAGGCGATGAGAAGCGGGGAAAAGATCAATGAGACCGAAAACCGCGCGGTACTCCATATCGCGTTGAGAAACAGATCGAATGCGCCGATCGAAGTCGACGGTGAGGACGTGATGCCGGATGTCAACGGGGTACTGGCAAAGATGAGGGATTTTACCTTCAGGGTGCAAAGCGGATTGTGGAGGGGCTACAGCGGAAGAAAAATTCGGTATGTGGTCAATATCGGCATCGGCGGCTCAGATCTCGGGCCGCATATGATTACCGAGGCATTACGGCCGTACGCGAACGGCCCCGAGACCTTGTTCGTGTCGAACGTCGATGCCACTCATCTTGTTGAAACACTGAAAAAAGTCAGGCTCGATGAAACCCTGTTTATCGTCGCGTCAAAGACCTTTACGACCCAGGAAACCCTCACGAACGCAAAAAGTGCCCGGGAAGCGGTCCTTACGTATTACAACGGGTGTGAAGCCGCCGTCGCCAGGCATTTTGTCGCGATTTCGACGAATGAAGCCGCCGTCCGGGAGTTCGGGATCGATACGCAAAATATGTTCGAGTTCTGGGACTGGGTGGGAGGAAGGTATTCCTCCTGGTCTGCCATCGGTCTTTCCATTATGTTACGAATCGGGTACGAGAATTTTATCGAATTTTTATGCGGCGGCCATGACATGGACGAGCATTTTTTCAGAAAACCGCTCCGGGAAAATATACCGGCCTCCCTTGCCCTTATCGGCATATGGTACAACAACTTTTTCGGCGCCCAGACCTGCGCCATTCTGCCGTATGACCAGTACCTCCACCGGCTTCCCGCGTATTTGCAGCAGGCCGATATGGAATCGAACGGGAAATATGTCGATAAGGCGGGAAACAAAGTCGATTATCAGACCGCCCCCGTTATCTGGGGGGAACCGGGAACAAACGGCCAGCACGCCTTCTATCAGCTGATCCACCAGGGAACGAAACTCATCCCCGCCGACTTTATCGCCCCGGCTGTTTCGCACAATCCGGCCGGAGACCACCACCGGAAACTGATCGCCAATTTCATTGCACAGACTGAAGCGCTTATGAACGGAAAAACATTCGAAGAAGTGAAATCGGATACGGCACTCGTTGCAAAGCTGAAAAAGGGAGGGTATTCGGATCGGGATATCGACAAGCTTCTGAAATACAAGGTTTTTTTGGGAAACAAGCCATCGAACAGTATCATGTTCAAAAAACTCACGCCGCGGGTGCTCGGATCGCTTATTGCGATGTATGAACACAAGATATTCGTGCAGGGAGTGATCTGGAATATTTACAGCTACGATCAATGGGGTGTGGAACTCGGGAAAAAGCTGGCGCAAACGATACTCGCGGATCTTGACAAGGATATGAAAACCCCCGGCGTGAAGCCGGCTCACGACAGTTCCACAAACGCCCTTATCCGGTATTATTGTGATAACATCGAATAGGGACTATCCTGTCATCCGGTTGTCATTTCTTGATAACAAATATCTTTTCAAGATGAATTTCTATAAACTGGTTGTAAAGACTGTCTGAAATACCGTCTATCTCCATGACACGTTCGGTGGATTCCAGGAACTTGAAGAAATTGAGTAATCGTCCGATTGCCGAAGAGATTGAGATTTTAACTTCCTTCATATGAAAGATAACCTTTTCGAATTTTTCTATACGTCTTATTCTATTGAGTACGTCGGCCAGTCTTTTGTCTCCGCTCGTGTCGAGATTGCCGTAAAGAGTGATGTGGATGACTTCTTCCGTTTGTTTGAATTCGATTTCCATTCTTTTATCCTTCATTCCTCATTTATCCCTGCCGCTTTCTGTCCCGAGGTATTTGCAGACGTTCACCCATAATGTACAGGATGCGGCCCAAAAAGACAATACACGGCAGGGCCGGGCGGGCGTTTTATTTTTATTTTCCTGTTTATTTTTTGCTTGATTCCGCATATTAAATATTATTATAATCAAGATGTAGCAATGGAAAAAGGGAGCGCAAGATGAAACGAAAACTCAGTATATGCCTTGTTATTATATTTTTGTTTCTTGTATGGGGGCTTTACGGTGAACAGCGTAAGGAAATTTATGTGCGGTCGTTTCTTATCGATACCGTATATGTTCATAAACTCGGTTATTGTGTGACGTTTCACAGGCCGTCCGGAATCGGGCTTGGTGTCTTCTATGTCCCGTATCGCTGGTTTTCCGATTTGAACGGGGTCGGTGACGTTATTTTCGGAAAGGATTCCTCCTATCCCTATTTTACCATAGTATGGATTAATGGAAAATTCAGCAGGATAAAGCTGTATGTCCATGAAAATCTCGACCATTATACCTGGGACAGACTCGAAATCCCGGGGGATCTCGCACGGAAGCGATTCGATATCGATCCTGAAAACTTCAAGATCGAATATTAGGCCCCTGTCGGTTCTGCCACACCGTCTTATCCGCGTTTTTCCCGGTGTTCCACCCTCCCGTCATCATGGCCGATAAAGAGATCGGTAACCGGCAGCGTAAAGATGCCGTTTTCCATAATTCCGGGAATTTGATTGATCTTTTGTTCCATTTCGACAGGATCGAATGCCGTATTCATGGAAATGTCGAGAAGCAGGTTGCCCTGTTTGGTGATGACCGGTCCGGCGATTTGCAGGGCAAGCCGCAACGAACAGGTCGCCCCAATGCTTTCCAGTGTTTTTATGACCGGAAAAACTGCGGACGGAACGACTTCGACGGGAATCGGATGCGTCTGGCCGAGATATTCCACCAGTTTCCGGTTTTCAGCGATAATTGCATACGATGATGAATAAAAGGCTACGATTTTCTCGAGGAGCAGGGCGCCGCCGCCGCCTTTTATAAGATTCCATTCGGGATCGATTTCATCCGCCCCGTCAATGGTAAGGTCAAGACGCCCCCCGATTGCACTGTCGTTCAGACTCCAGAGCGGCATGCCGTATTGTCTGCATTCCAGCTCTGTCTGAATGCTGGTCGGAACAATGAATAGATTCATTAACTCACCCCGATCGCGCTTTTGTTTAATATATCTCAGGGCCTCGACTGCCGTTGATCCGGTACCCATTCCCAATTTCATACCGTCACGCACCAGCTCATCGACAACGGTCTTGCCGATATGTTGTTTTATCTCATGATCTTTCATTTATCCTGATTCAACTCCTCACCTATAAAAAATAATCTTCAGGCTGACACTTTGCAGGGCAGCCGGCCGGGACATGGACCCGGATATCGTTTTGAAACCAATCCAACATTTGATTTGAAAAAATAAGAAGAATTGGTAATAATATATATAAAATAAGTCGACAATATCTCAATAATTTTATAAATCTTCCCAAAAAGAGGAGATTTTTAAAAATTATTGTATATAATAGTAATGGAAGAGTCAATCAAATCCTGTGGGTTTTAATAAATGAAGAAAACGGAAAAAAGAGAGATGATATTGCCTCACATTTCCTATCACAAAGTACTGGATCAGATCAAGGATGGAATCTTTATCACGGATATCAAACAGAAGATCGTCTACTGGAATTTCGGGGCGGCGGAACTGACCGGTTATAAGTCCTCGGAAATTGTCGGCCGGTTTTGCTATGATATCGGTGCTTTGTGCAAAAAGGATCACAGGGGGCATACACTCTGCAGCCCGGAAGCGTGCCCTCTGGCAAAAGCGCTTATTGAAAACAAATCGGGGATTTATCCTCATCTCGTCTTTATGATGACAAAGCGAAAGGAAGAATTGCCTGTTTCGATCAATGTCGGACCGATTCATGATATAGAAGGCAAGATTGTCGGCGGAATATGTGTTTTCAGGGATATGAGGGATGAATACCGTCAGCGAAGACTGGCCGGTGAAATACAACGGAAAATGGTTACCCTGGGCAAGATAAGGAAAAACGGGGTTTTCATCGAAACGATCTATAAACCGGTCGAGGAGATCGGGGGTGATTTCCTCGAGGCTTTTTTTCTCGATGATAAAAGCCTTGTCATTACCGTCGCGGATGCGACGGGCCACGGTATCTCCGCATCCCTTTTCACCGTCATCTATAAAACCCTTCTCCACTCGTCGTTTGCCTTTCTTCATAATCCGGTGGAAGTCCTTCGTAATGTCAATCACGGATTCCTGAAAACAAGCCAGATCGATGGTTATTATATTACGGCGGCGATGGTTATATACAATCCGGTAACGCGTACGGGCAAGTACGCTTCCGCGGGTCATCCTCCCGCCCTTATATTCAGAAAAACCGATGCGGGATATCAGCTGAAACAGGAACTCTGCATACGGTCCCTGATGATCGGTGTGGAAGATAATGTGCAATTCTCGGAGATCGACTTTCAACTCGACAATGACGAGTTTTTGTTTCTCTTTTCGGACGGCCTCTACGAAGCGGAGTGCAAGGGGGGACAGTTCGGTACCGAAGGGATCAAGCGGTTTTTTTCATCTTATTCGGGATATGATCTTTTGAACGACCTTCTCCTTCACCTTAACGAACAGAGTATTTATGTCGAGCTTATTGATGACGTCAGTATGATAAAACTGGAACCCTCGTTGAATTTTTAATACGGTTCCAGAAGACTGATAATCCGCTCTTTGCCGATGGTGAGTATAAATGCGGCGAGGCGGGGGCCCATTTCCTTGCCGATGAGAACACGATACAGGGTTTTATAAAGTTCTTTTGGATCCATATCGTTGTTCCCGGCAATCGTATAAAAAAACTCCGAAAGACTCTTTTCATCGAATGAATCAAAAGAGGACGCCAGCTCCTTTCTGAGTGCAGAAACGGCTTCCTTTTGGGAGGAATCGAGGGGAATCGCTTCCGCATCCGGCGGCCTTAAGGAGAATCTGAATGTATCCGGGGCATAGGTGGTAATCCAGTTCCACGCGCAAACCGCACGAGTCCGGAGACGGTCATATACGTCTCCCTCTCCGGCATCAAGCGATGCCATACAATCATCGATATTCCCGTTGTTTATTTGAAGCAGGTTACAAAGATGTCGAAACGGTACCTGGAGGGGAAAGCTTCCGGGAACCGAATTGACCTGCGAAAGTTCATAGATACGTTTTTCCTTTTCCTTTTTCTTTTCCGACACCGTCTCCGCTTCAAAGTACACACGCTCGCACCGGTCGTAGTCTTCATAGATTTTTATCACGTCGAGATCGAAAGAAACGGCAAACTCGGTGTCCGGTCGTGTTCCGGCAAAAAGGTACCGGACCACCTCGGGCTGGTATATCTCGAGAACATCGGAAAGACTAAGGACATTCCCGAGGGACGATGAGATCTTTCCCCCCTGGCCCTTGATACTGATAAAATCGTATTTAAAGGTAACCGGGGGATCATAATCGTAGACTTCCCCGGCAATGACACGAGCGGTATCGAAAGACCCGCCGCTTGAATGGTGCTCTTTGCCGGCCGGCTCGAAATCGACCTGTTCGAATTTCCATCTCATCGGCCAGTCGATACGCCAGAAAAGTTTCACATTATTGGCCTTTCTGATATCGAGGGTTTCCGAATGATTGCATGATGAACATTCGTATCCTATCGTATACGCCTCATCGTAACTCGTGATACGGGTGGTATCCTTTTGGCAATTGCCGCAGAACACGGAGACCGGCCACCATGTTTCGGGGAGGGGTTCTGATCTGTGTTTGTTGAGAATACCGATAATGATTCCCTTTTTATCCAGCGCGGTCTTCATATATTCGGCGTAGACCGATCCGCCGTACTGCTGCGCCTGGTAGATATATTCGGGGAAGATCCCGACAACGGGAAGTACCGACTCGACTTCTTTCTCGTTCTTCCGGGCGTAACTCTCTTCTTTTCCGTACGGATCGGGTGTGACGACAATCGGCTTGCGAAGATACCCTTCGAGCATCTCCTTGTTCGGCATATTGGCGGGGACCTTGCGGAACACATCGTAATCGTCCCATGAATAGATGAACCTTACCTGTTTGCCTTTTTCCCTGAGTGCCCTCACGACAAGATCGACGGAGATGATTTCCCTGAAATTCCCGATATGAACCGTTCCGGACGGTGTGATCCCCGATGCGCAGACGTATCGGTCTTTTTCTCCCTTTGTATGAATAATTCTTTCAGCGATCGCGTCCGCCCAATGACTGCCTTTTTCCTTCATAGGGGCACAAGTATATCGGATGGCATACAATCTTTCAAGGGGGCATGGAATCGCGGTCGTCCCGATTTTAATTTTTTATCCCGATTTGTCGATAACTAAGGTGATGAAGCTTGCCTTTCCTTTAATATTCCTCATTGTTTCGATTTGCTGTTATGCAGAAGAAACAGGGTATGCGTCCTGGTACGGCAACAAATTTCACGGCCGGCTGACGGCCAGCGGTGAAACCTATGACATGAACAAGCTTACCGCCGCCCATAAAAGCCTTCCGTTCGGAACATATGTCCGGGTGATGAACCTCATGAACGGGAAAAGTATCGTCGTGAAAATAAACGACCGGGGTCCGTTTGTCAAAGGAAGAATTATCGACCTTTCCCGTGCCGCCGCAGAGGAAATCGATATGCTCGGGGCCGGGGTGGTAAAGGTCGCCGTCAAAAAAGTCGCTGAAAAGGAGCGAACGGAACGCTATGAGATCCAGGTCGGTTCATTTTCAAAAGAAGAAAATGCCCGGACGGTAAAGACGCTGCTGGAGGAAAAGGGGTTGGCCGCCGGCATAGTCCATGCAGCCGGGTCTTATTATCGCGTGCTGGTCGGGAATATCGATGAACACTCGATAAAACAAACGATCGGTGTGCTCGATGAACTCGGGTTTACCGATGTGCTTGTGAGGAAGAAAAAGCTCTATTGACGAGGCTTCCTGGAGATCGATTGTCTTTTGAGAGAATGACGGGCTATATGGCTTTATTATAAACAACCCAGAATGCCAAAAGAAATCCGCATATCCATATAAGTGCGGCGAATATTTTGATACTGATACTCTTGATCTTGAGTGATACGTAGAAAGGTCCCCTCACCCGTTCCTTTCGGGAATTGATGGCGATTTCCCTTATTGCCAGGGGAATATCGGACGAGGACCAGGTGAGAAGTCCGACAAGTGTGGTAATAATAAATATACCGATACCCATAAAGAACGGCCACGACAACTCCATTGCTTCTCCTCCTCTTGCTTATACCATATACTTTTGTTATAGTTTACCGCCTTATGGTTTGTCAAGATTTTTTTCCTTATTAGACTTATGGGAAACACGATATTCATTATGGTTTTGTCGTATTCCGGGCGGCCGCGGGCCCGTTCCCTTTTCTACAACGATTTTTCCATCGAATCGATGACAGTAAGCATATGACGCGCCGCTTTCCCCCTGTGTGAAAGTTCGTCCTTTTCCCGGTCGTCGAGTTCGGCAACCGTTTTATTTCTTTCCGGAAGGAAAAAGACGGGATCGTAACCGAATCCGTTTTTCCCTGTTTGTCGCCGGCAGATTTCCCCGTTCAAGGTTTCCTGGGAAACAAACAACCGGTATGGTGAGAGCATGAGTACCATACAGCAGACAAAGAACGCCGTCCGGTTATCTTTGCTTTCGAGGAGGGAAAGAAGATAATCGTTTTTTTCACGGTCGGTAAGAAGCCGGCCTTTTGTATCGAAACCGAACCGTGCGGAACGGACCCCCGGTTTTCCGTCGAGGGCGGTAACACAGAGACCGGAATCGTCGGCGATAACGGGCTGTCGCAGAAGTGAGTAAAGCATGCGTGCTTTTCCCGTCGCGTTTTCCAGAAAACTCGATCCGTCCTCTTTGAAAGAAAAATCGACCCCGGCTTCCTCGCTCAATATGATCGTGTGTCCGGGGAAAAGCCGTCGGAACTCGTTTGCTTTTCCCCTGTTTCTTGATGCAAGTGTGATTTTCATGAGTCAAGCATACTTTATTTTTTTATCATGATAAAGCTTTTTAAGCCTCGTTTTCAGACTAGAAATCGAGGAATCGATCGTTCCCTTTGAAAAACCAAGGACTTTTGCCATATCCTTGTTCGACGGGTAAAGCCGGATTCTGGACATCCGTTTCATCGTGTTATTCATCCTGAATCTGAGGACGGCCACTTTCTGTTTTATACGCAACCGGTTTTCATGGTTGACTTCGTACCGCAGCCGCTCTTCGAGACAGCTGATCCTGAAAAAGGTATTGTTTTGGCGTTCCCGGAGAAAGGCGTGGCGTCTGAGATTGGAGGTAAGCGATTCGTTGAGGGTATATGCCGCCCAAAAGATCCATCTGGCGTTATAGCCGGTAATATGCGCGATGTGATCCGCGTCTTCGGGGGATATATCCTTTGCGTGCTTCAATATGATGAAAAGCATCTGTTTCCGTGCCGATTTCTTTTTTATTCTGCCGTTTTTATCGATATGAAACACCCCCGCAATCCGTGAATTTTCGGTAAAAAGAGATAAAATGGTCTTGCACGATTGACGTCCGGCCTCTTGGCCCCATTGGTGATCGTCGATCACGGGATCGGGGTCATTTTGTCTGGATTGTTTCGCACGCAGAAAGGATTTTAATTTCCAGTGAAGAACCGAATTAAAATAATATTCGAAAGGTTTTCCCTGATCCCTGTAGGTTGTTATCATCGAGTGTATTTTGGGGAAAACGTAAAGGAAAAAATCGGCACAATCATCCCGGCTCAGCCTCATCTTGTTTTTGGGATATGAATACGCTTCGAGACAAAGATCCCGCAGCAGCGAATCGTAACCGATTCCCGATTGCCGGTAATCCATAATCCGTTTTTTCATGTCCGTTTCCGCGTTACCCATACATTACTCCAAAAATATCTGCGTCATGAACGCCGCCGGGAACCGGTTTCAACGGCTTCGACGGAGTACTTTCTTTTTTATTTATATTTAGCAATTAGCATGCCAGTTTTTACGGAGATTGAGAGGGGGCTTCTTTACATTTATTTACATTGAGCTGCAGGATTGCAGAAGGGATTCTATCGTGGCGGCATCTTCAGTGAAACAAAAAGGGATGATAGCCTCTTGCATTTTTACCTTATTAATGCGGTTTTCTCACATACAGTCAAAAATACCATTAATTTGTTTCAATATAAATAATTGTCTTACATGTCTATAAACAGTATGTGTTGTGAGAAAGAAGCATTATAAAATGCTTTCGCCAAAACCCGATGAAGGAATATAACAGACCGTATGAAAAACAATTATGTCAGCGGGACGCAACATCAAAATGTTCGTGAGATAAGCGGGTTAGCTGTTCAATGTGCGGTTTGATCAATATAATAGTCACCATGACCGTAAACGCTTACTGTTGGTGAGATTTCCGGAATTTAAGAGAAAAGTCTCTCGTATCTGCTATTCTGTGTTTATGATTGTATTCGATTCGTACAGGCAAATATTACTCTGTTTTTTCGGTCAGTGTGTATATATGAGTAAAGTTAGTGTGGCTAGAAAAATTTTTTTTTAAAGCCTCATTATCCAAAACGGCAAAGATTGATTCGTATATAAGGAAACTAATCTATTTCGCCCAGAAAGATGTGGAATTATCCTATACAATTGTCGTAGTTTCCTTCGAGGAGATTGCTGTAATTTCTTTTCTTCACTACTCCATTGCTTGAATATTTTTTCAAATTCTTCAATTACTCTATCGCCGTATCGCTCAACCATCGCCAAAAACACCTCAAGAAGCCACCTGAGAAGCTGCGCGATACTAAAACAATTTAAATCGGAATGCAGCAGCTTTATCTTCCGGTATTCATCTTCTGTAACATAAACGTGCGCGTGGAACCGGATTTCATCGGGATCATCCGAAACCGCTCGATACCTGCTCATCCGCTGTTTTCCCCAGATGTGTTCCTTTATAATCAAAGGATCGATACAGGACAATATGTCACCTATGACACCGGATAACGAGCGCCTCGAACCGAACATTGTCAGATCAAGCAGGTCTTTTCTCATTATTTCAGTCATGATAAGATGAAATTCATGCAAAATGGATGCTGTCATACGAGGCTCCTTTTATAAAAGTGTTTATATACTCCTCTGTTGTGAGTTTGTCGGTTTCCTGCATGTGGCTGTTACATCTTATTCGATATAATAAAAGAAACCGGCAAACTCATTACAATCGGAAATACCGACAATACAATTATTTGTCGGTATACATTATATAACGCGTAAAAAGTGACCGCTGCTTTGATTTTTTAACAAAAAAAGATAAAAAACTTGAGTTTTCTCTATATAAAAGAAACGCTGATAATACAAGGGAGGAGAAAAAATTTATTAAAATGTGTATAAGGCGCAACATTGAATATAGAACCCCGGCCTCTGTTTACTGCTTATTAAACATGAATGTAATCATAATCATGGAAGCACAAATCCATGTGAAGCCCACTCGGCGAATGTATAATTAAGCGTTATGATATTAAAATTGAAATGTTTCTGCAATTTAGTCTTGATCGTATCTGCGTCGGGCGTGATTATAATTAATGTTTTATCAAACGAATTGAGTAGTTTTTGATATGAACTGAAATCATGCTCGCTGAAACTATATCCTATTGCAACCAATGTATTACATTTTTCAATCAAGGAGATTGCTTTATCCTCTATTGAACGTATGAATTCTTTATCTCGGTCTTTGGCTTTATCAGGCACCGGAGCAATAACGCGTTCGCGTGGATGGATATATGCAGGCCCTTGCGAAAGATTTCTGTAAGGGAAAAATCTATCGGTGATAGAATCAGGATCGAATGCATATCGAGGTTTTTCTGGGTGTTTGATCCATTCTATTTTATTTTTTTCGTCTTTTTCAAGATAGAACTCGATCTGGTAGACGCAAAGTGTACCGTGAAGGTGAAGAACGAGATTACTTGTTTTTTCGGGAAGCTCGATAGGCTTTACTAAATATTTTTGATCTGTTATTACTCCGATACCGAATCCGTCGTCGGGTTTCCATCTTTTTTGCATAAAAAGCATCATTTCCAATAACGAATCGTAATTAAATGTCAGAAAGTGTGAATCACGGAAATTTTCCAGAAACATATGATAGGGTTTATTAGAATGATCATTATAGGGATTGGTAAAATAACCGCCAATATAGTAATCAGCTTCCATTATTCTGTCGTAGAGTATTTCTAACTTTCCTGTTTCATTATTAGCTATCGATTCCTGGAACAAATCCTCAATTGACTTACCCTCCGGCAACTCTTTTTTATTAAAACAAATTCGAAGCAGATCGCTGACAAGAGGATATGAATGTTTTTTTTGCGGATTCCATAAAGCGGTATCGACATTAAATCCGGCCCCAATTAAAAAAAGCGGATCACCAATCTGTTTCATTTAAACAGTATAATGATATAATTTTCAGTAAGCAATACAAGGTAAATACGAATAAGCAATACGTATCGCTTTCACACCTTCATTATTTTTTTCAGCTGCTTCCGTGCCTGTGTGGAAAAGGAATCAAAGGGCTTCATATTGATCACTTTTTTATAGTAGTAGGAGGCTTTTGCAAAATCATGAAGTGCTTCATGGTTTTTCCCGAGGTAGAGGAGGGCTTCCTTGACGCAATTATGGTATGGCGCACGTGTGATAAAATTGTGGTAGTGTCTGTTCGAATTTTTATAATCCTTGAGCCGGGCGTAGCATTGCCCGAGATGAAACATCGACTCCTCGATATATTTTAGCCATCGCTCACGTTTAATATTGGTAAGATTCAGGAGTGAATGATATATGCCGATCGCCTTCTCGATCTGGTTCGCCGCCGTGGCACTGAGTGCCTCATAGAAAAGTGCTTCGACATCGACAAAATCTTCCCGTTTTCCCGAATCCGCAGGGTCGCCGGTCGTGGGTTCCCCGCCTTTCGGGACGTCCTCTTTTTTTACGTGGTGCATGATTTTCCCCAGCAGTCCGTATGTCGTTGCAGGAAGCGGCAGCGCTTCCTGAATACCATACATCCGCGTCTGCTTGAGGTTGAGGGAATCCTTCGCGTCATAGAGGACGACGATGGGAATGGTTTTGAATTTGTCCCGGATTTTTCTTATCGCATCGACACCATTCAAATGGTTGATGGAAATATTGACAATGACGAGGGAAAACGGAATCTTTTTTAATTTAGTGACCGCTTCGAACCCCCCGATTACTTCCGTAATCTCGAATTTATCACCCAACTCTTTTTTCCATGGGCTTGTAAACGACGTGGATGTATCCATTACCAGTATCTTCGGTTTCATCTATCCTTGTTCCCCATGTTAAAACCCGCTTCAGGTATTTTTTTTACGACGCCAACACTTTCGATACGTTGCGTATGCTTCCCGCATTCTTGCTTTTTTCCCTTTTATCTGTCTGTCCGACATCCACATAAGGATCGTTGAGTTATAAAAAATAATAATATAATCATATGAGATAGTCAAGAAGGGTGTACGGGATTTTAAAGATCAGGATATACGTGAGCGGGATTATCCGAATTCATTTCTCCCCTTGAAAGCCCGTGCGAGGGTGATGCTGTCCGTATATTCGAGATCGCCGCCGAGGGGAAGGCCGAGCGCCGGTCTGGTGATTTTTATGCCTTTTTCCTTGAGGAGGTTCGCACAATACATTGCCGTTGTTTCCCCTTCAACCGTGGGATTCGTTGCAATGATGATTTCCGATATCGTTTGTCCCTCGATACGCTTCATGAGGTTATCGATGGTGAGGTCCTGCGGTCCGATCCCGTCAATCGGAGAGATTGCACCGCCGAGGACATGATAGACACCAGAATATTCATGCATTGACTCGATAGCCAGAAGGTCATTCGCCTGTTCGACGACACATATAACGGATTGATTACGGCCGGAATCGGTACAAATGGAACATGGATCGGTCTCCGTGTAATTTCCGCATCGGCTGCACGGCCTGATCCGTTCTTTCAACTCCCTGATGTCATGACTCAGCGCATCCGCATAGCTTTTTTCCGCCTTGAGCAGATAAAAGGCGATACGGGAGGCGCTTTTACGTCCAAGACCGGGAAGTTTCGAAAGCCGGTTGATGAGTCTTTCCAGGATTGTCACGGTTATGTGCCCATAAATCCGGGGGGGATATTCATGCCGTTTGAAAGAGGTATCATTTCTTCTTTCATTTTTTCCTTTACGTTGCTGACGGCGTTGGTGAATGCGGCAAGAACAAGGTCTTCCAGCATCTGAATATCATCGGGATCAACGGCTTCCTTTGATATGGTGACATTAAGGACTTCGAATGAACAATTCATCTCGATCGTTACCATATCGCCGCCCGCCGTACCGGTCACCACTACACTTTTCAGTTTTTCCTGCATGTCATTGATAGAAGTCTGGATATTTTTGAAATTCTTGATAATATCAAAAGGATTGATTGCCATATTATTCTCCTTTCACAATCTCGCCCTTGAAAATATGTTTGAGGACTTCGATTCGTTCGTCTTTTGTGTGCGGGTCACCCGTTTCCGTATCCGCATATTGTATGGTGAGTTTCGAAGGTTTGCGTAGAAGCGAAGAAAGTTTTTCAGCGATGATGCGTTTGTCTTTTTTTATTATCTCTCCGGAAAATTTGTTTTGATTATCAAAAAGAAGGATAAGGGTATCGCCGCGGCACTCCCACGAGTGTACCTTTTCCATAGCAGAGGCGAGTGTGAGTTTTTTCGATGAATGGAGGAATTGAATCAATTCCTGCAGAATGTTCGTTTCATTGTCCGGAGTATACGGCGTGTTTGTTCCACCGATAGCGGTGTTTGTTCCACCGATAGCGGTGTTTGTTCCACCGGTAACGGTGTTTGTTCCGGTTTTCTCCTCTCCCGTACCACGCTTATCGTCCCCTTTCTCCCTGCAGTCGTCTTTTGTGTTTTCGACGATGAGTGTCTCTCCGGTGAGTTCCTCCTTTATCTTTCTAACTTCTTCAATTATTTCTCTCCTGCCGATCATGTTTTTGAGTACCGAAAGTTTACTCATAACCAGTTCGAGTTCGAACTTCTGATTCAGGGAAAATCTGAATGTCCGAAAGAGGTCGAGAAGCAGTTCGATCGCCATCTCGAGCTGCCCGACGGTGAATGCGTCGAGGATTTCGAGGGGAAAATGTTTCGGGGAAAACCCGAGGATTGAATCCTTCTTGATCCCGTGTTTGAGAAAAAGCAGATTGCGGAAGTATTCGGAAAGATCGATGACAAATTGTTCCACAGAAATGCCTTTTTCGAGGATTGCGTCCGTATACTCCAGCACCTTCGCGGTTTCTCCTTTTGCCATAAGTAAAAGAACCTCATTGAGTTCGTCGAAACCGACGATCCCGAGTTTGTCGCGTATTCCGGAAAGGGTGATATGTCCTTCCGAAAACGAGATGATCTGATCAAAGAGGGTATATGCGTCCCTGAGAGAACCCGTCGCTTCTTTTGAAATCCAGAGGAGGGCGTCATCCTCGGCTTGTATCGAAAGTTCCTGTGCCGCCTGTTCCAGTCTTTTTTTGATTCCCTCTAAAGAAATAAGTTTGAAATTGAATTGCTGGCAGCGTGACCGGATTGTCGCGGGCACCTTATGGATTTCCGTCGTGGCAAAAATAAAGACAATATAAGGGGGGGGTTCCTCGATTGTTTTCAACAGCGCATTGAAGGCGCTGTTCGAAAGCATGTGAACCTCATCGATAATGTATACTTTAAAACGGCAGCTGTTGGGTGCAAAAAGGACCTCATCCTTAATCTCTCGCACATCGTTGACACTGGTATTCGAAGCGCCGTCTATTTCAATGACATCGAGGGAATTACCGGCCGATATTTCCTCGCAGTTTGAACATATTCCGCATGGCGTATCGGTGGGGCCCTTTTCGCAATTGAGTGCTTTTGCCAGGATTCGGGCGGCCGATGTTTTTCCGACGCCCCGGGGGCCGGAAAAAAGATAGGCATGCGCGATTCTTCCTTGTTTGATCGAACTTTTCAATGTCGACACGACAAACTCCTGGTCGACAAGTTCGTCAAATATACGGGGTCTTTTTCTTGTCGCGGTTACTTCATATGCCATTTGAAAGAATCCTCAAAAAGGACAGCCTCCCGGCAGCTCCCCGATGTCCCGTTACTGCTGCCGGTATGTATGACAGTTCATCCTTTTATAAAATGAAACCCCTTTAGCGAAAATCGGACATCGTACGTCTCATCCGCCGATCACTTACCGCTGCTACCTTCCGGTCCTGACGGATTTGGGCGATGACAGATAGCGTATTGCCTGATTTTGTATACTAAAGGGGCTTACGGAGAGAGTGGGATTCGAACCCACGGTACCTGGTTAAGATACACACGCTTTCCAAGCGTGCACCTTCGGCCTCTCGGTCATCTCTCCACAAGAAAGCCACTTAATACACACGGAGAGAGTGGGATTCGAACCCACGGCCCAGCACCCAATGCACTTTTTTGTGTAAATGCATTCGGTGCTGGGCAACGGATTTCGAGTCCGCCCGATTCGACCGCTCTCGCATCTCTCCTTTTTTATAAAAGCGTGCCCTAGAGGATTTGAACCTCTGGCCTTTAGATCCGCAATCTAATGCTCTATCCAGCTGAGCTAAGGGCACAAAATCGGAGAGGGTGGGATTCGAACCCACGGTACCCTCACGAGTACAACTCCTTAGCAGGGAGCCCGATTCGGCCGCTCTCGCACCTCTCCTCGATATATACACTACGTTAACGGGCTAAATTGGTTCCGGAGAGGGAGGGATTCGAACCCCCGGCCCAGCACCCAATGCACTTTTTATAAGTAAATGCATTCGGCGCTGGGCAACGGTTTTCAAGACCGCCTCCTTCGACCGCTCGGACACCTCTCCTTCGTAAAATATACACCAATATTCTGAAAAAGTGTAATATATTCCGTCATTTACTATTAACGGAATAAAAGCCTTTTGTCAACATCTTTTGGATACAAGAATCTCTCCCCACTCCTTTTTATATCCCCATTCCCGGAATTCCGAAACAACCTCACCTGTAATATTGTAGGAAAAAAGGCCGGGCAATTGTTTACAACAGACCCTCGTCTGAAAGGGCTTTAATCGTGTGTTCGATATCTTTATTCAGTCCTTCTCCGTATTTTTTATATTCCCCGATATATTTTTTCCCGTCGAGTTTATTCTCCTTTTTTCTGATGGCACAATCAAATCGATAAAACCGTATTTTCTTGTTGACGCTTCCTGTATATGATGCCCCAAGCACCTGGCTTCTCGTCGATTCTTCACGTGCCTGATGCCCGAAAAGAAGCATCTGTTGGTAATGGGAAATCTTTTTCGCTTTATGAAAAGGGATGAAGTTTTTCACCATACCCGTCCCGAGTGAAATAATAATGATCGTGTACGGGTTTTCCCCGCCGCTTCCGCCATACGCGCAATGTTCGAGTTCGTGATTGGTCAGCTTTAATTTTTCACCCAATGCGCAAATTTCCGTCGTGATCTGAAAAATAGTGGTATTGTTGATACCCTGGCCGCCGTCCTGAAAACAAGCGCCCTTTTGGGGGTGTTTGGTCAAATCTGGATCGTGGTAATTCCACTGGTAATCGTCAACGTCGATCTTTCCGAAATAACATGCGGCCGAGAGTGCCGACCAGCCGATGACATCCGCCAGGGGATAATGGTTCTGATCGGTGTTCCATGATTTAATAAAATGTGTTCTCCCGGAGCAAAGATTGAATGAGGTGAGGATCAGTTTTGTTTTCACATCTTTCAGCGAGAGGGAACCGAGTGTTTTCCCCGTGTCTGTTTCCGTTTTGTCGAGCTGATCTCTTATATGATCCCTGCTGTAAATGGGGCCGAAGATTCCCACGGGATTGAACGGCAGTCTTTTTCTAAAGAGGTGCGCCCCGTGGGTAATATAAAGTTCCTTTATCGTTTGAGCCGGAACCCCGCAGGCGAGGGCGCCGCCGATGATCGCTCCGGTCGATGTGCCCGTAATGAGATCGAATACCTCGTGGATTTTTCTTTTTCTCTTGATTTGTAATTCGGATTCCAGTTTGGCGGCGGCGACCGCCGAAATCACACCCCGTAATCCGCCGCCGTCGATTTCAAGAACCCTTATAACGGGGAAATTCGTTTTCATGACTTACTCCCGGTATTGATATCAGGTAACGGCGAATCTTTCATTCAGGCGTTTGACATAGTTCTCTTCGAGCGTCTGGTAACGTTTCTCGGATAAATAGGTATCGAATAACACATCGAAATTTATGAGATTACAGAGAGAAAACTCGATAGGTGCCATGCAGGTACAGTCGGCACACCTGATTGTATGCGGTTTTACGGTCTTGAGAGCGGCGATCGCATCGCTGAAGCCGACATTGTCGTTTCTGAGATTGAGAAAATCGGCGTGTCGAGGCCGGGAAAAGCAAAGTCCGACGATTCCGTCCGAATCGATCGAACAGAATAATTTCCCCGAATAACATTGCGCGTCCAGGGTTCCTTTTGCCAGACTGATCTGACCAAGTAACCCCTTTTTTGAATTCATCATGACAAAGCCGCTTTTCCGCTGTTCGTAAAGATATTCGAATAGGTTTACGGTATGGTCGGTTTCCGGTTTCATCTCTTTTGAATGATGCGACAGTTTGTAATGACGGACCTGCTGAAATGCCGGCAGAATATCGTATTTCGAACAGGTGTCAAGGACAAACTTGAGGTCGTCGAGGGTTGTGTTACGTGTGATGACCGTCATGGAAATTTTTCCCCGCCTGTCCCTGTGAAGGATGTCCAATGCCTCCTCGACCCCTTTCCATGACCCCTCACCCTTGTTCCGCTCGTGGGTTTCCTTTGTTCCGTCGAGTGAAAAAAAGAAACCGTCGCAATCCTTTATTTCTTCATATCGTTTTTTGAGGAGAATGAGATTCGTATTGAATCGTACCTCGCAATCCGAATGATAGACAAAATATCTGACGACTTCCCCGATATCCTTTCGTACAAGGGGCTCGCCGCCGGTAAGCAGAATGACCCTGCCGGGAGCATTTATTTTATCGATGACTCGCTTAACCTCATCCGTCGTCATTTCTTCCATTTTTATATTCGGCATGTCGCAGTAACCGCAGCGGAGATTACATCGATAGGTAATCCTGAAATCGACCCACATGGGCCAGGGAACCTTGAAATATTTGACCATAATACCCCGATTCAACACGGAGAAAACATTTTTTTTCTTGAACCGTTTTTTATTCGCTTCCATCGTATGTCCCTTTTTTGCGTTTCAGGCGGTCACCGGTTTTTTATTATTATTGTTGTTGTTCCGGGTAATGAGTGTTTCATAAAGCGAGAGAAACTTGTTGGTGACATTTGCATAATCATGTTCTTTTTCAACGATTTCCCTGTTTCTTTTTGCGTATTTTCTGGCAATATCCTTGTTTTCAATGAGAAAGATGATGCGCTCGGCCAGTTCTTTATGATCGTTGTGCTTGAATACAATGTTTGCGAGTTCTCTTGCGGCGCTCGATTTTGAATCAGATGCAATCGTCGGTTTTTCACATGCCATCGCTTCGAGGAGCGTGATTCCCTGAAGTTCCGATTCCGAAGGAAGAACGTACATCTCGCAGGTCTGAAAAAGTTCGATAAGCTTTTCCTCGGATACCTTGCCGGTGAACACGACATCCGGATTGATTTCTTCGGATAATTTTTTCAAGTCGTCAAGGATGTGCCCTGATCCGGCAATGACAAACTTGTATTGAGGATACGTTCGCCTGACAATGGCCGAAGCCCTGATAAATGTGTCGATGCATTTTTCCGGCATGACACGCCCGACAAAGAGAATCAACTGTTTGGAGTGATTCGCCGGTCTGAACTGATTGATATTAACGCCGTTGGAAATGACCGACATCTGTTTCCTGGTTATTTTAATACCGTAGCTGATAAGTTCTTCCTGGGCGTAAGCCGACGGAAAGATGATATGGTCGCAATTATTATAAATCCAGAGTCCGTACATGCTGATAAGTCTTTTCAGATGAAAGGATTTTATATTGAGGTTTTTTGTCACATTTTCCAATTGTATATGTGAAGAGAAGATTGCGGGAATCCCCATTTTTTTTGCCTGGAGGACGGATGCCGCGCCCATCGGCAGAAGACTCTGGCAATGAACGATGTCGACCTTTTCCTCCCTGAAGATCTTTTTAAGACAGGTCAACGGATAAATACCGATGGACATCTCCTTGAATTTTTTCAGGGAAATTCCCTTGAGGTAATAAATGGTGACATTGTCCCGTTCGATAATTTTCCGTTTCCGGCCGGCCGTGATCACAATGACCTTTTCCACACGGGGTTTGAGTTCGTCAATAATTCGTTTTGTAAAAACCGCCAGTCCGGAGATATATTCGTATATGACGTCCGAAACTATAGCAACTCTCATAAGCGGCTGTATTCTACCATACTTTTATTTTTACAGTCAACAAGTTTACCGGACTGTGATTGAGGACTTTTACTATGCTTCGCGATAAAGCACACGCGATGCGTTTGTGTTTTCAGCTTGCATCATCGCGGCATTATTGCTACAGTAAAACGGACGAGTGAAAAAAGATGAATAAGGAAAGAGTATATATTCAGATCTGTCATAGTTATGATCCGGCAATGGTCGAACAGATAATAAAAGACAGTTTCACCTATTGTCGTATCACCATCCCCGAAAATGCTTCGATTTTACTGAAACCGAATGTTCTGGGGGCATACGTTCCCGAGCAGTACATCGATACTCATCCGGTTGTCGTTGAAGCCGTCGTGAGGATATTACTGGAAAAGGGAAACAGACTCATTCTCGGCGACAGTTCAGGAAACGGACAGTACGGAAACACATCCCGGTCGCTTGAAAAAAGCGGGATGACGGCACTTGGCCGGAAATATGATTTTAAGGTCATTGCCTTTGACAAACACCGGTCCAGGGTTTTCAAGCGGGATCATAATGTCGTCTTTAAGGAAATTAATCTGACGACGCTGATTGACGAAGTCGACTATATTGTCAATATTCCGAAATTGAAATCCCACACATTCACGAGGTTTTCCGGGGCGGTGAAAAACTTGTACGGATGTATCCCGGGAGCGGGGAAACCGCACGGTCACCGTATCGCCTCGCGTCTCGATGCTTTTTCCCAGGGGCTTCTTGATATTTACGGCTTTATCAGACCAAAGCTGTTATGTAATATCATGGATGGAATTATTGGAATCGACGGGAACGGACCGGGAACGGGCGGGACGGTGAACAGGGCCGGAATTGTCGGTGTCAGCAGGGACGCAATCGCCCTTGATATGGCAATGCTCGATCTTATCGGTATCGAACCCGGAGATATCCTCACGGTGGGACTCGGCATCAAACGGGGACTCTTTCACGGGAATATCGAACTCAATGCAACATTGCCGGTCATCCCGTTCAAACTTCCCCGGTCGAGTTTTGTTGAATCAGTTTTGAATAAAATATTCCCCGGCCTTGCACTTTCAAAACCGGTTTTAATCGCTGACAAATGCAAGCGTTGCGGTTTGTGCGCGACCGCGTGTCCGGGCAAAGCGATTACGATGAACGGGTTTCCTGATTTTTATTATTCGAGGTGCATCTATTGCTTCTGTTGCCATGAAAACTGCCCGGAAGGTGCGATCGAATTAAAAGAAAATCCCCTTTTTACATTGTTTAAAAAAATGAGCAGTCCGGATTGAGGGTTCATCGCGCCGGACGTACACTCAGTTTTCCTCGAGATAGGTATCGTCGTATTCGAGTTCAAAACGCAATTTATGCCTGGCTTCTTCGGTTGCAAGGGTGTGGAATAACTTTTGCAATTCGGGGTTGTCCGTCGATGCGGCCAGATCGGAATATAATCTGAACGAAGCCTTTTCCTTTTTCATGGCAATGATGAGGGCGTCCTGATAATCGATGTCCGGCCGGGGGTCTTCGGCCACAACGTAATCTGCGATTTTCATATCCATGATTTTTTTCGTTGCCTTGAATATATAATCGCCCCGTTTCACGGCTTCTATTTTCTTTTTGTGGCCGAGTTCTTCTGCGGCAAACTCATTGAATACCCGTTTCATCTCCTGCCGTTCCATCCTTGTGGCAAGACCGGTATAGAACCGCCGTGATTCTTCTTCTCTCGCTATTGCAAAATCAAGAATCGCATCAGTGTTTTCAAAAGTCTGCATACCCGTTTCCTTTCTTTTTTGACAGGTTTTCGTATCGCATTACACATTAAAGAGAAAGTGAATGACATCGCCGTCCCTCACCGTATACTCCTTGCCCTCGGACCGGACAAGTCCCATTTCACGTGCCGAATGTTCCGACCCGGCCCTGATAAGATCATTGTAGTGGATTACTTCCGCCCTGATAAAGCCGTGTTCGAAATCGGTATGAATCTTTCCGGCAGCGCGGGGGGCGGTCGTGTTCTCTTTCACGGTCCACGCCTGGAGGTCCGTCGTTATGGTATAAAAGGTGATGAGTGAAAGAAGACGATAGGACACCTCGATAAGCCGAAGCAGTCCGGATTCTTCGATGCCCAGTGCTTCCCGGTATTCTGCGCGTTCTGATTCCTGAAGTTCGGTTATTTCGACCTCCGCCTTTCCTTTCAGGGTAAGAAAGGCGGACCCCTCTTTTTCCGCAAATTTCTTTACCGATGATAATGCGTCGTCGTTTTCGTCGTTTTCATCGGTATTGAGGAGGTAGAGGACCGGTTTTGTCGTGACAAGTCCGTATTCGCCCGCCGTTTGTTTCATGTCGTCGCACATGTCCATGCTTTTCAACAAATATCCCTCGTTCAGATGCGACTTCATTGCATCGATTGCGTCCAGGATCTTTTGTCCTCTCTTGTCACCGCTTTTTGCCGCTTTTTTTATCTTGTCTTCCGCCCGGTCGAGAATATCAAGGTCGGAAAGGATGAGTTCGGTATTGATCACGTCGATATCTCTCATCGGATCGAGAGTTCCCAGGACATGGGAAACATCTTCGTCATGGAAATATCGAACGACATGAATCAGGGCATCCACGTTTCTGATATGCGAAAGAAATTTATTGCCGAGCCCTTCTCCCTTTGAAGCGCCCTTGACCAGACCGGCCACATCCACGAACTCTATTTTTGTCTGTATCGGATTCTTTTTTGCGAGGAGTTCTCCGAGTTTTAAAAGACGGCTGTCGGGAACAGGGACCACTCCCCTGTTCGGCTCTATGGTACAGAAGGGGTAGTTGGCAATCTGGGCACCCGATTCCGAGAGGGCATTGAATATCGTCGATTTTCCGGCATTGGGAAGTCCGATGATACCGCAGTCAAATCCCATGTCTCCCTCCTTGTCACTACCTTCACTGTTACAAAAATACCGAATATGGTCAAGGGGATAAACGGGGGCTGCCATCCGGATTCAATCCCCTGCATATCGGGAAGTTTATAAAAACACCTAAAAAATAATTATTTTTTTTGTATAAATAATAATGAAAGGAATGTAAATTAATACTTTTTTAATGCTTGAAATTTATCTTTAAACTTTATATATTTTGTCAACTATAACATAAAAAAGGATAAGAGCAGAATATCTTTTTATGGAGAAGGACAGGATAACAAGGAGGATCAATGGCTTCAATACACGGATCACAGACAGAAAAAAACCTTCTCACCGCGTTCACCGGTGAATCACAGGCAAGAAACCGTTACTCCTATTTTTCAGGCAAGGCAAGGAAGGAAGGCTTTGTTCAGATCGCGGATATCTTTGAGGAGACCGCGAACCAGGAAAAAGAACATGCAAAAAGGTTCTATAAATTTCTCGAAGGCGGGGACGCCGAAATACGGGCAGTTTTCCCTGCAGGAAAAATCATGACGACGGCGGAAAATCTGAAAGCCTCGGCAGACGGGGAATACCACGAATGGTCCGCCATATATCCTGGTTTTGCGAAAACAGCCGAAGAAGAGGGATTTCAGGAAGTAGCCATGGTATTCAGGGCGGTATCGGTCGCGGAAAAACAGCATGAGAAGCGGTATCGCGATTTGCTTGCCAATATTGAAAAGGGGATGGTTTTCAGAAAAAATGAAAAGGTCGTCTGGCGATGCAAAAATTGCGGTTATATTCATGAAGGTGAAGAGGCCCCCGAGGTCTGTCCGGCTTGCGCCCACCCGCAGGCTCATTTTGAAATACTTGCGGAGAACTGGTAACCGGTAAATAAGGAGTGACAGTCACATCCGGGACGTATGTATTTTCATTAAAAAGGAAGGAGTAAAAAATGGGCGTTATATTCAATATAAAGGAAATATTCGATATTGCGATACAAATTGAAAAAAACGGGATACAATTCTACACAAAGTTATCTGAAGCGGTCTCGGATATGGAAATGATAAAAAAGAT
>JAFGHO010000023.1 GCA_016930085.1 Spirochaetales bacterium | reverse complement strand
TGCTGGGCAAAAACCGGGCTTACCAGAAGCACGATGGCTCCGAGCAAGAGCAAGAAAGTTTTCTTTTTACCTTTCATTAGTAAAACCTCCATAATACTTTTCTTCATTTAATCGTTAAAAGATAACATCTTTTAATTTTTGATACTTTTTTAATTTCTCTTATCTCTCTTTATCTTTGTTTTATATCACCCCCCCTTTCCATTTTCAGGCTTGATTTAAAGACAGCCTTTTTTCAATTTATTTCCATACCCTCTCTGGTTTCTTTTATGATATCAGAAATATAGGGCTCCGTTCAACATCACTGTAACATCAATCATTGTGCAATTAAATCAGTGTTACATCTGATTTTTATATAAGATTTTTCCATTATTGGATAATACATATTCCTATATGCTTTAAGGTATATTTTCAGATATTTATCAGCTATTGCTCTATATTTTGTATAGGATTATTCTACTATTCTTATATACATCTTCTTCCTTTTTTGCCTTTACCCGCCCCTCCCGATCCATCCCTATTGTCCGTGATAATCTTTTTCAATCCAAATCATACAAAGAATGACGTCAGTGTAGTGTATCTTGCACATTCTGTCTACAGGTGTTACTATGTGAAACAATGATAATAAAAAAAGTGACTGCATTGATCAAGGATATCTCCGTCGTCAGTGTCAGGGGAAGTTGTGATACTCCCATCAATGGTTTATCCTACGACTCCAGAGAAACGCAAAAAGGAGACCTTTTTGTCTCTCTTCACGGCCTGCACACCGACGGCCACCGTTATATCGGGGATGCGGTTCACAATGGGGCGGCGGCCGTGGTTCATCAGGATGAACTCCCCGCTTACCCGGAACATGTCGTCTGTATCCGCGTCCCCGACTGCCGCAAAGCCCTTTCCCGGCTCGCCGCTTCCTTTTTCGATTATCCCTCGGAAAAACTCCTCACCATCGGGGTGACCGGAACTGACGGAAAAAGTACGACCGTCTGGTTCATTCATCAACTGCTTTGCGCCATGGGAATCGACTCGGGATTTCTCTCGACCGTCGCCTTGAAGGCGGGAGACGTGACGGAAAAGAATCGTTACCGCCAGTCGACCCCCGAAGCCCCTGAAGTCCACGGCATACTCGCCCGGATGGCCGCATCCGGGAAAACACATGCCGTTCTGGAAGCGACATCGCACGGCCTGTCGGAAAAAACCGGACGGCTCCGTGACGTGAGTTTCGATGCCGCCGTCCTCACGAATGTGGCGCACGAACATCTCGAGTTTCACGGTTCCTTCGAACAATACCGGTTTGACAAGGCGAACCTCTTCCGCTCACTCGATGCCCCCCCATCGTATAAAAAGCGTTCCCCCTCGGACCGGTATCCGTTTCCGGGCCGTTTCGGTGTCGTCAATGCCGATGATCCGTCGAGCCGGTTTTTCAGAAACGCGACAAAGGCCCCGGTATATTCCTACAGCCTCAAAGACGAAAGCGCCGATATCCTCGCTTCGGAGATCAGTCTCCGTCCGGACGGCTCGGATTTCATCATAAAGGGACGGGGTGAATCGACCAAAACATCCCTCCCCGTTCCGGGGACCTTCAATATCGAAAACGCCCTGGCCGCCGCACTCACCGTGGCGAAGTTGTGCGGGGTAACGTTCGGGGAGGTTGCCGGCCATTTCCACCGTCTCACGGGGGTGACCGGCCGTATGACGGCCGTCGACTGCGGACAGCCCTTTTCGGTGATCGTCGATTACGCGCACACACCCCAGGCGTTCACGAAGCTTTTCACAATGATGCGCCCGCTTGTCGAGGGACGGCTGATCGCGGTATTCGGTTCCGCGGGCGAGCGTGATATTCAAAAACGTCCCATGCAGGGGAGTATCGCCTCCCGGTATTCGGATATCGTCGTCCTCACGGATGAAGATCCGAGGCTCGAAGACCGGATGCGTATTCTCGAAGAGATCGCCGAAGGCTGTACCGGACTCACACCCGGAGAATCACTCTTTCTCGAACCGGACAGGGAAAAGGCCATATCGCTCGCCTTCTCGCTTGCACGTCCGGGCGATACGGTCCTGCTTCTGGGAAAAGGACACGAGGGGAGCATTATCTATCCCGATGGCAAACTGATGTGGAACGAGGAGGAAACGGCAAAAAAAATCCTCCGTTTATCCGGCTATGGGCGCGAATAAAAAAAGGACGAGGTTAACGAAACCATTCGTTGATGTAGCCGGACGGGCGGTATCGCGCGCCGGGCAGACACTCGATGGTTATTTGATTTCCATCTGCGTGCTAAAAATCTTTGACGCCGTTTTTCCCCGTCTTATCCTTCGCGGAAGCACCCTGTCGCCCTGGAAATAATTGATCACCTTTCTGTTGATGAATGTCATGATAAGAATCAGGATAAAGAGAAGCCACGCGACGGCGCTCCCCCTCCCGTACCGTGCCGCCCGCCTGAGCAGCCAGAGAATGTAGAAGGCCGACGTGAATCCGGCGTTATCCGCCCCCCCCATCGAATTAGCTTCGCGGGTCGTCAGGACATAAGGTTCGTCGAAGACCTGCATGCCCCCGATAATACTCATGGTCACGGCAAAAAAGATGATGGGAAGCAGCATCGGGATGGTGATATTGATGTGCCGGTTGATGGTCGAAGCGCCGTCGATATCCGCGGATTCGTATAATTCATTCGGGATGGATTGCAGCCCGGCGAGATAGATGAGGGTGTTCCACCCGATCCACCGCCAGTTGATGACAATCGAGACCGCGATAGGGATCGACCAGGACCAGTTGATCCAGTCGATCGGTTTTACCCCGATAAACGAAAGCAGGTAGTTGAGAAGCCCGTAATTCATGCTGAAAACATTCTGGAAGATGATCGAAACGGATACCGCGCTGGTAATAACGGGAAGGAAATAGGCCGTTCTGAAGAAATCGCGCCCTTTTATGAGTTTGCTGTTCAAGACGATCGCCAGCGGAATCGCGAAAATATGCTGGGTAAACGAACCGAAAACAAGAAGAACACCGGTGACCATAAGTGTCTTTACAAAAAAGGTATCGGAAAAAAGTACGTTGATGAAGTTCTGCAGTCCGACAAACTGCATGGTCCCCATTCCTCCCCATTTCTGAAAAGAAAGGAAGATGGAAAAGCCCAGCGGGAAAATCATGAACGCCGCGAATATCAAAAAAAACGGACTGATAAACATGTACGGGGCTATTTTCTGCCGGTTCAATCGTTTCATCACCACGTCTTCCTTTCCGTTACCCTTTGATGCTTCCCGCGAGCATGTTCGAAATGATCTGTTTCGAGAAAAAGATGAACGCGGTGAGAATGGGAATAAGCCCCAGGGCGTTCCCGAGCATTACCGCCCCGATCACCCCCTCGCTTCTCAGGTTCATTTCCGCCAGGGCGACGGGAATCGTGTAGGCTTCTTCCTTGTTGAGCATGATCATGGCGTACATAAAATCGTTCCACGAGAAGACGAATGATATCGTTCCCAACACCGCGATTCCCGCGCGTGAAAGGGGAAACCCGATGGAGAGAAGGATCCTGAACTCCCCCATGCCGTCGATTCTCGCCGCATCGAGGAGATCGAGCGGCACCGCCCCCTCGATGAACTGCGCCATAAGAAAGATGCCGAACGCATTCCCGATCTGCGGAATGACCATGGGAAGCCATGTATTGATCCATTTCAGCCAGGCCATCATCTGAAACGTGGGAATAAGCCAGAGAAACCGCGGCAGCATGATCGAGATGAGGATAAAGGGAAAGAGGATATTCTTGAACTTGAAATCATATTTGGCGAAAGCGAAACCGGCCATGGTACAGAAAAAGATCTGCGTCCCCGTCGCAAACACGGCGATGCCGAGACTGTTGAACATGTTTCTGTGAAAGGGAATCCGATCGAAGAGGGTATCCCAGTTGGTTCTGAATGTTTCGATTTTACCGAACCATACCGGAGGGGGTGTCTTGTATATCGTCTGATAATCCCTTGTCGCGAGGATAAACACATGCCAGAACGGATAGGCGAAGATAATGAAAAAAAAGATGAGTATAAAGTAAAGGACCACCCTTCCCAGTATCCGTCTCGTTTTCATGTAAAGCAGTGACGGTCTTTCGATCGAATGCCCGGCAGGCGGGTTCATGGGTTGTTGCGGCACAGGTTTCTCCTCTCCTCCAATCGAATAAAAAGGGCCTGAATGGAATCAGGCCCTTTTTGTCACCGCCTGCATTACATCTGGTTCTTGATTTCCTGTTTAGCCGTATTGTATGCCTGATCGATCGGCACACCGTCGTCGACGACCGCCTTGATGGCGTTGTTGAAGATGTCGACCGCGATTGCGTCGTATTCCGAAACATTCTGGATGGGGATATTCTTTCCGATATCCTGGAAAATGAGACGCACTTTCTGGCCGCCGTAAAAATCGACCGGTTCCGACATAACGGGATCGTCAAACACTGTTACCAATGCCGGGAACGCGTCCGTTGTCTTGAAGGTGATAAGCTGGGCATCCGGGCTCGTACAGAAATATTTGACGACCTCCCATGCGGCGGGTTTATTTTCGGACTTCGTCTGTTCCGGTATTCCGATATAGGAACCGCCGTATGAAGCGAACACTTTCCCCGGCGGATAATCGACTCTCCAGTCGCCGGCCGTGTCGGGGGCCATCCAGTTTTTCAGGTGACCGCCGAGCCATGCCCCGGAAAACATTGTCACGACGATGCCTTCCTTGAATGAATTGATCCATTCGCCCGACCATGAGGGGAAATTCGCGTCGATGCCGGAATCCCGTATTTCCTTGCAAAGGGAAAGCACTTCCTTGAATCTTCTTGCCGGCTCGAGGGGTTCCTGGCCCTTGAACCAGTCGCCTTTCCCACCGTTCAACGGAATCATCGAGACGTCCATGGGATTCGTAAGCGCATACTGATCGATCGTACCGTCGCCGTCCTTGTCGATTGTCAACTGCTTTCCTTTTTCGATGTAATCGTCCCATGATTTTATACCGACAAGATCGACACCCATTTCATCCGATACGCTTTTGCGGTAGAAAAATACGGCGGGGGCGATATCGACGGGCAGGGCGACGAGTTTATTGTCTGTCGTCGTTGCATTCGACATGCCGAACTTCACAAGGTCTTTTCCGGCCTGTTTGCCGTTAAACGGCGCGACTGAAAGATCCGTGAAACCGCCTTCTCGTACGAAACGGGCGATATAACCAATTTCCAGAGCTTCGATGTCGTTCGCTCCGACACCGGCTGCGATCTGTGTAATCAGTCTATCGTGATGTCCGCCAAAATCTGAAGACTGGAAAGTGAGAGTTAATTTAGGGAATCGTGCCTTGAAACCATCGGAGTTTTTCACTTCGTTGTAAGCGGATTCGAGGTCCCCAAATACTCCCATCGACAACGCGATCTCTTCCTTTGTTCCGGGTATTTCACCCTGGCCCGTCGCAAAGGAAAATCCACAGAGGACTACCAAGACAAGGAGCATTAAGCTTAGTCTTTTCATAAAGACCTCCTCTTTTTTGTATATAGAACCGATAACATCGGTAATTCACCGATCGATATCAAATTTCCCGCTCCATGTAACACTATGTCTTTCGACGTGAAACCGGCCTCACCCCCGTAATCAATCACCCCTTCCCGTCCGCCGGAAACGGGTTCGAAAGAAAAGAGAGGAGACATATACGTTTACCCGTATTACATTTACGATTCATCCGATTAATGATTGATTTGAGAGGAAATAACGGCCGCGCCACCGATATAATTGCAGAATGATATTCATTCACCAATAACAAATACAGACCTCTTCATCTTCCATTCTTACATTATTAATTGAGTTGAAATTTATCCTATGTGCTTCCACCTGTCAATGGGTTTCATGAAAAAAAGCTTTTAAATCGGTAAAATGGACTAAAAAAAGAGGTTCATTGTTATGACGGTAAGATCGGATTTCGGTATCTGATTGACAATCGAGTCAAACCGGACATTTTCCTTCTCGCAGGCTTCGCTCAAGTACGAAAGATAGTATAGTCCGAGTTCGGTATTGACAAGTTTGTCGGGCGCTTCCTTGTAGAAATCCGTAAGACTCTTTTTTTTGAGATTTATCCCTTTTTTGTCGTCGATTGTCTGCTTGACTTTTCTGTATTCCGATTCCCTGTTGTAGAGTGTCACCTGAAGTTTGAACCGGGTACTGATCGAGCTGCTCTTTCCCCCGATCTTCCATGTCAGATAAAGATACTCTTTCTGCGCTTCCATTTCCTTGAGGACCTTGGCTCGCGTGTACTGGTCATATACCAGACTTTCCAGATTCATCTGGTCTTTATATACCTTTCGCACGAATTTCTGCATGTTCGTATTTTCCGCATTGATGACGAGTTCCATGACCATGAGGGAGAGATATTCCGCGATTTTTGTCTTCTCGAGGTATTCGATGACACTCTCCCGGATATCGGTAAGCAGCGTGGTATAATCTCCCGAACCCTGAAAACGGGAGAGGATAAACCAGATCGAAGGCCTCAGGTTTCCCAGAAATTTCTCGCATATATAGAATTTGATTTTCTTTTCCTCGTGCAGGAGATTGTTGTCATTGTTGATTCGTGAGATAATCGGAGAAATCAGCCCCTGTTTCACAATCTTTACCTGATCTTCATTCTGCCTGATGATCTTCTCCAGGTAGGTCTCGTTTATATTCGTTCTTTCATCGATGATGTTTCCCGGATTATTCCTGTTCCAGTTCTTGATCAGATTCGATTCGAGTATCTTTCTGTATACCATCGTATCGAGTTGTTTATACAGAACGCCATAGACCAGAAGCTTTGTCAGATCCATGATATCCTGTCGTTTTGAAACAAACTCCACACGGGATATCTCTATCTTGGATATGTAATCGATGAGAAGCATCCGCTGGATGGAAACAGGCGAAAAATTATCGAGATAGATTCCGTATTCCTCCTGATTATCCGCCATTTTGAACCGATTGAGTTTTTTGTTGTGTTTGATAAAAAAATTGATGCCGTTTTCGGTAAGAATAATTCGAAGCGGAAGATCCTTGATCATTCCTTTTGTTTGTTCTGCCATTATTGTCCGCTCTTTTTATTTGGATACATCATGCTACTCTCATTCCCCGCATCCCACGATAATTTTTTCTTTTATATCAAAAGCTATTAATGTTATCGAAAAATATCCATATAACATTGACCGATTATTTCCCCCAGTAGAAAGTATAACGCACATCGGTATTCCTTTTCAATATGGTTGTCGAACGAAACGGAATTCGCATCGTTATACCGGGACCGATAGCGCCCTTGAACGACAACCGTCTCGAGAAAAAACCGTAATAAAACCACAGATCGTTACATCAACGCATCGTTACATTTTTTATGTTTCAGCTCACTTCTCTTTTTTGCCATGACGCGTCCGGGCGGCCGTATGGGGCCGTGTTCGATACACCGGAAACGCACCATAATATCCGTATCGAAAAGGCAGCCATCTTTCACCAAACACAGCCGGATGGGACGAGCGAAAACCGGTTACCAATGATTGTAGGCGATAATCTTTTTTACTTGCTTTCGCTGTGTTTCCGCCGGTGTTTCATCCGGATATCCGAGAACCAGAAGCATCACGACCCTCATCCCGTGAGGAACGGTGAGGATTTCTCTGATTTCCTGCTCATTATAGGTCGTGACACAACAGGTTCCCAATCCTTCATGGACCGCCTGCAGGAGCATAAAAGAAACCGCAAAGGTGATATCGATCGGATAGGAGAGTTGGCCGTTCGGCATTTTGTACTCGACATTGGTGGTACAGGCGGCGATCACAACAGGGGCCTGTTCGATATACTCCTGGCCGTAGGCCGCCCTTTTAATGGCTTCACGAATCGCCTTTTTCTGTACAACCACAAAACGCCAGGCCTGACGATTCTTTGCCGACGGGGCGAGTCTTCCCGCCTCGCAAATTCTGGCTATAATGTCCTTTTCGACAGGATCGGGTTTAAATTTTCTGATACTCCTTCTCTCTGCTATTTCATGTAATAATTCCATAATCATCCTGACTTTTTTCATTTAACAATATTTTTTTAAAGGTTTCAAGACAAAAATTATTGACTCAATAATTTCCTTGGCATATTCTCCATTAATAAGGATGAAAAAAACAATTTTCCCGATTTTTTTTTGTCTCCTGCCCCTTTTGCTATTCGCAGAACCCGCTGTCTCTCTGCAGCCGCAAGACATCCTGAAGGAATACGAGGTACTCGAGGAATATTTCCCCCGGCAGGAAGGTTCTCCGGCGGAAAAAAAGGTGGTCGAATATATTGAAGGTGTTCTCAAAGAACGCCGCATTGATTTTGAGAAATTCGATTTCAACTCCTCCGATACCGTCCATTCCTTTTCCGAATGCTTGAGCGTCACCCTGCAGGGGACAAAAAGGGACACCCTCTTTTTCATCATACCGCTCAATCATCCGCGAAACAGTGAAAAAACAAAAAGCGGGATCATCAATATCGTTTTGGGGCTTTCCCTGATCAGACAATTCTCTCAAACAATGCCGCCCGTTACCATACGCTTTCTTTTTATGGGGGGAGAATACGGCGAGACCGATCAATATCCGCTTGGAAGCAAGTTATACCTTGAAGATTTCAGCCCCGATTATCCCGTATTTTTTCTTTATTTGAATCTGAGAACCATACCGGGCCGGATCGCCATCAATGGGGGGGGCAACGGAATCGTCACCCCGCACTGGCTCATCAACATATGCTCGGAATCACTCAAAAAGGCCGATATCCCTTTTCTTATCAGGGGAAACAAAAACCAGATTTTCAGGATGGGATTTTCACAGGAAAAACCCCCTATCGAGCCGTATCTGAAAGCCCGTTTTCCCGCGGTCATTCTGGAGGGAGAACACGGAGAGCTTTCACCGTCGAAGAAAGCCGGCTGGATAACCGGTTTCATTACCTTTGCCGAAACAATGGTCGAAGAATACAGAGAAGGGATCCCCGAAGCGTGGGATCAACATTATCTTTTTTTCCAGCTCTTCGATTTTTATCTGATTATTCGCGAAGAATGGCTCGTTCTCTCGACGATTATCATCTTCGGTATCTTTTTTATCTATCTCCTTGTCTACAGCCACAAAATAAAGCTCATTCTCAAACATACCTTTCGCTACAGCTATCTCTTTCCCTTGATGATCGGACTCGCCTGGCTTTTCTTTCTCCTGGCAACCCTTGTCATTCACGGAATTCTCACGCTGAAAAACGATCCGTCACTCTGGAAGACCTATCCCTTTCTCTTTTTCCTCTGTAAAATAATGATCGTCCTTTTGTTCTTTCTGATCAGTCTGAAAATCATCAGACTGTTTCCCCTTCCCATGAACAGGAGCTTTTTTTCGACCGCGGCGATCATGTTCCTTTTTCTCGATATTATCATCCTTGCTTTGATCAACATCTCGTTCATGTATTATTTCCTGTGGGTTTTCGCGTTTACATTGGGAGCCGTTCTGGTAAGAAACAAAATCGTCAAATCCATCATGCTTCTGATCAGTCCCTACTGGATCGTCAAATTTTTCATCGATTTCTTTATTCTGATGCCGGAACCACTGTTATGTCGTGCCGTTCTTCTCTCGCTGATCGAAGGGAACCTCTTCCTTTCCCTATTCACCCTCCCCTTTCTTTGTCTGATCATTTACTGGATACTCAATTTCTTTCCCGCGCGCCATAAAAAATCAGTCATAAAATACAACCTCGCTACCCTCCTCCTCGCCGTTTCGCTTACCGGTGTGATCGGTTTTTTTCTTCTGTTTCCGTCCTATACCGATACAAACCCACAGCCGGTGACCGCCAGAACGATCCTGGATTTCGAACACCTGACACACAGGATTGAAATATCGAGCCCGTCCATGCTCGGGGAGATAAGTGTCTGGGACGATAAAGGCTTTTTCAGTTTCAACACGACATCGAATCGGTATATTATCCCGAGAAAAAATATCCCCGACCTTCTCTCCGTCACGACCACAGAAACATCGTTTCTGGACAGAAAGAATGTCGAGTTTACCCTCAGACCCAAAGGCAACCCCTACCGGGTACAGCTGACCATCCGTTCGGAAAAGGAGTTCACTCTCTACGATTCCAATTACCCCGTCCAGCGAAAGCAAAAGGGACTCGAATACGATATCCTCATCGGGGTAAACCCCCCTTCCCCGCTGCCGATATTTCTCACCCTGCCGAAGGGCCTTTCGTGCCGTTTTTTCATCAGCATCGACTATATGAATATCCCGTTCAGATTTATCGTTCTAGGGAAAAATAAAAACATCAGGACGATCCTCACCCTGACGCAGCAATTCGATATCGAAACCTGAAAAAAATATGGACAGTGGACGGTATTCCGTCTATACTTACATACTATACATATGAGAAGCATTATTTTCCATGTCGACCTCGACGCATTTTACGCCTCGATCGAACAGCGGGACAACCCCGCACTGAAGGGGAAACCCGTCATCGTCGGGGCGAAACCGGGAACACGCGGGGTCGTCTCCGCATGCTCCTATGAAGCGCGCAGGTTCGGCCTCCGGAGTGCCATGCCCATCTCCGAGGCATACAGAAAATGCCCGCGGGGTATCTATCTCCCGGTCAGAATGGAACGGTATTGCGAGGTGTCACGGAAGGTGATGTCGATCCTTGAATCCTACAGCCCGGATTTCAGGCAGATATCGATCGATGAGGCATTTCTGGATATGACCGGAACACAACGGCTTTTCGGCCTCCCCCTCGATGTCGCAAAGGACATAAAGACGCACGTTTTCAGGGAAACCGGGCTTACCTTATCCATCGGCATCGCGCCGAACAGATACCTCGCGAAACTCGCATCGGAGGCCGGGAAACCGGACGGCCTGTGCATGATCAGTCCGGGCGGGGAAGAGGCCTTTCTCGACGGGCTTTCGCTGAAACACCTCTGGGGTATCGGTAAAAAAACATACGGCCGGCTTTCGGAACTCAATATCCTCTCGATCCCCCAGTTGAGAAAATACCCCCTTCATATGCTGACATCCATGCTTGGCGAGGCCTCCGGCCGGTTCCTCTATAACGCGGCCCGCGGAACCGTGAGCGATATCCATGCCGACACACCCAAAAGCCATTCACTGAGCAATGAGGTCACCTTCGAAACGGACAGAAAGGACCGCGACGGACTCCATCATACGATTCTCGAACTCTCCCACCACCTCATGTTCAGACTCATGAGCGAAGAATCAAAGGCGAAAACGGTCGTACTCAAACTCCGCTATTCCGATTTCACGACCCTTTCCGCCCGCCGCACTCTGAAACACTGGGTCGTCTCGACGGAAGAACTCTACCGGACGGCGAAGGATCTCTTCGACAATAAATGGGACGGACATACGGAGATCAGGCTTATCGGGGTGGGGGCGGCAAACGTGAAGGAAGGCGAAGCGGCGGGCCAGACCGAACTCTTCGAGGAGCTTTCGGATAAAAAAAGGCATGTGGAGGAAGCGGTCTTCAGGATAAAAACCGAAATGAACGGGGTCTCGATCACGAAGGCCAGGCTGCTGAAAAAGGAAGAGGAAGAAAACGGGGATGAATGAAAACGTGACGAACATATTCCTGACCGGTTCTCCTTCTTCCGGAAAGACGACGGTGATAAAAAAGGTGATCGCCATGTTGAAGCGCCCGATCAAGGGGTTTTATACGGAAGAAGAACTTAAGGGGGAGCGGCGTTGCGGTTTTCTCATGAAAACGATAGACGGGAGGCGGGGTTACCTCGCCCATCGGTCCATACAATCGGAGTACGGCATCAGGCGCTACGGGGTGAGTATCGAGAACATCGAATCGATCGCGGTCCCCTCGATCGTTCCCGAAAAGGGGACCGTCGTCATCTGTGACGAAATCGGAAAGATGGAATGTTTTTCCGAAGCCTTCAGGGCCGCTGCGCTTGCCGCGCTCGATGCACCGAACCTCGTAATCGGGACGATCACCCTTGGCGGCGATGAGTTCATCCGGGCGATCAAGGAACGGCGCGATATCGAGATCATCGAAGTGACGCGGGAGAACAGGGATTCGCTTCCCGATCTGATCGTGGAACGGGCGGGACTCATAATGTGACACAGAGACGGATGGCGGTTTGGATGGATGTGTGTTGGTGTGGGGTTGTTATAGACGAAGTATATAAAAAGGTGAATAATGACTTGTATACATGGAAATCAGGCTATTTCGAATCGGGAGATGCTGAATTATCATAAACAATTGTCGTAATTTCCTTCCTGGGGTTTGTTGTTTACTTTTCTCTTCGATACCCCATTGCTTAAATCTTTTTTCAAATTCTTCGATCACTTTTTTTCCATATTTATCCACCATCGCAAAAAACAACTCCAATAACCCCCTCACCAACTGTGCGATACTAAAAATGTTCAAATCCGCATGCAGCAGCTTTATCTTCCGATACATCTTCTCCGGAAAATACACATGCACATGTTCCCGGATTTCATCGGAATTTAGTGATACCGGTTGATACCGGCTCATCCTTTGTTTTCCCCATTGATGCTCCTTAATGATCAGAGGATCGATAAAGGAGATGATCCGGATAATCACACCGGATAACGAACCCCTGAAACCGTACAATTTCAGGTTTTGAAGTTTCACTCTCATTGTTTTCGTTATCACAAAATGGAATTCATGTAAGACCGATTCTATCATGCCATACTCCTTATAATTTTCATTTCTCTTGTTTTATATACGATAAAAACTGCTTGCATTAGCGTTAAGATAAATCCGGTATTACTTCCGTTCCGGGTATTGATTTTTTTTTAAAACAAGCTATAATGGAAACGGGGTTCATTGGAACCCGTAATTTACATGGTCCGGGTCAGCCTGTTTCGGCGGCGGCGCGGATCAAGACCGGGACGGATACGAGGGACCGGGTACCCGCCTTTACAGCCTGTTAAAAAAAACCGATTAACCGGCAATGGATAAATTTATGCAAAAATCGTTTTAAAGCATTTTATAATCCGATTTCATGTAAACAGAATGCCGGGATGTATCATGAATTTCACTAAAACGGACTTTTTATTCTCTTTTTCGAGAAATCCGCTATATGCAAATATATCATTGTCGTTTTTATGTTTTTATGCCCTAAAAGATTTTTTATGCTTTTGACATCCGTTCCGTTCTCCATGAGATGCGTTGCGAACGAGTGTCTGAGTGTGTGGCATGTCGGAGCTTTCTTGATATCGCTTTTCGAAACCGCGTTTTTCAATATAGCCTGCACCGTCCTGACCGTGTATTTTTTGCCCTTATTTGTGGTAAAGAGATAGTCGTTGGCTTTACGGTTTTTTACAAGCGATTGATAACTATCAACGAGTTTTTCCGAAATGATCGTAATCCTGTCCTTGTTTTGTTTCGATCTTCTTATGCTCAACATAAGATTCTGTAAATCGAGGTCTTTTACCTTGATATTTACCACTTCCGATACCCGCAATCCGCTTGAATAAAGTGTCGCTATTATTGCGTAATGTTTATGGTTTTTGATGTTTGCCAATATTTCACAGATTTCAGTGTTTGCAAGAACGACGGGGAGACGTTTTATTCGTCTGATTTTATCAAGGTTATAAGGACAATCTTTTTTTATCACCAGTTTATAGAATATTTTTATCGATGAATACGCAAGCCTTCTCTGTTCATGGCTTTTTTGTTGAAAAAGGAAGTTTTTGATTCTTTCTTCGGGTTTCAATTTATTACCTGTGGCAAATTCGAGAAAGTGTTTGATGTATCGGCAATACAGTTTTATCGTCCGCGGGGCATAGTTGCGGTTTTTCAATTCGATTTTAAACGTATCGAGCATGTTTTTCATGATTGTTTCCTCCTTATTTTATTGTCTATAATATATAACGCCCTAAAAAGTACCGCTGCTTTTATTTTTGAGAATTTTTATTAAAATATTTTATAAAAAATGAAGTGCGTGATAACTCTTATTGCAAATTTGCTTTTATATGGATAAAAAATAATATATAATGAAATTCAGACAATAGGAGTTAGGTGCGACGCTGAAATAAGAATTAGTATTTGGTTTTTTATTTTTTCTGATTCATGCGTTGTTATAAAAGATATTGTAAATGCC
>JAFGHO010000022.1 GCA_016930085.1 Spirochaetales bacterium | reverse complement strand
TTCTCGGAGGTGATCTGGTTCCAGTAGGTGGAGAAATTATCCGGAATACTGTTCCCGATGACGTTTCCCACGAACGACGGCGCCGCCCCCAGGTGAATCGGGAACAATACACAGAGGACGAACAACGTCGCAAGGATTGTATTGATTCTTTTTTTTGTCATTGACTGTTACACTCCTTTCATGGTCGGTTTTATTAGTTATTATTATATGTACTATTTTTATTATATATCAGAGAATCTTTTAGATTATTGGAATTTCATAAATAAAATGTTGGAATTTTAATAATACATTCAGGGTTATTGCCCGTAAAGCTGTTTTTCGGTTGTATCATGTCCGGGAGTATCTTCGCCGGAACGGATCCGGTAAATTGTGTGTAACTTTTATTCGATTTTCCTGCTTTTTAAGCAATTATGCAAAAAGAGGTTATATCGTCTGCATAAAGGTAGAGAAGGAGGTGTCTTTTGAGAACGGGATTGTCTTTTTCGCTTTTTATCGGCATAATTAGGGTGATATAATGTATGAAAATATCATATAAACTGTTTTTTTCCATCATTATTGTTTTTATTGTTTCCTTCATTATTTACGGAATATTCGCATATCAGCGGGATCTCAATAATTATATCCAGGATATAAAAACCGATACGAAGACGCTGGCAAAGGTACTTTCAATCGAATTCGTTACCGTATGGGAAAGAGACGGCCTGTCGTTCTCGCTTGAACTGCTTGATGAAGTGAATGAACATTCGACGGCCCGGATTCGGTGGGTATGGCTGGATTCGGATAATGAAATCCGGTTCAAACCCGTTATCGATTGTGAGAAAATCCTCGGGCAGTCAGACCGGGATGTCAGTTCGTTTATCAATCTCGATGAGGGAAAATTTATCTGCACGTATCTGCCCGTCAACCTTCCTATATCCCGAACAGGCGCGATCGAAGTTTATGAAGATTTATCATCGGTGATCGATACCTTTTTTATCAACAATATGGTACACTTGGGAATAGTCGCCCTATTCATATCGATATGTACGTTTATCCTGATTTGGGTAATCGGATATTTCATGCTTTCAAAGAGAATTTCCGGAATATTGGGTTTTATCAAACGGCTTGGTGCGGGGAACCGCTCGGACATGATTGCCGTCAAGGGAAACGATGAGATCTCCACGATTGCCTCCGGCCTGGATGCCATGCGGACGGAATTGAAAAGCACGGAAGAAATGCTTATGAAAGAAAGAGACGAGCATATAAAAATTCTCGAACAACTCCGCCATATGGATAGACTCGCCGTAATCGGGAAAATTACTTCCGGTATCGCACATGAATTGGGAACGCCGCTGAATATCATCTCAGGGAGGGCGAAATTATTGAATTCATTCGACCTTTCGCATGATGAAATAATCGAGAACGCGAATATTATCGGTGAACAAACAGACAATATTACGACGATAATAAAGAATATGCTTAATTTTTCCAGAAGGAAAAAGCCTGAAAAAAAGCCCGTCAATATCAATACAATTGTAAGAAAAACTATCGATATGTTCGGTTTGAACAAGGAATACCGGCGTGTTTCCATCGAGTTGATCGAGAATGAAAAAGACATCATTGGCAATGTGGACAGAATCCAGATACAGCAAGTGCTTTCCAACATTATCTTGAACTCCATTCAGGCAATCCCCGGAGAAGGAAAAATTGAGATAGGCGTTTCGATTGTCTCCATGACACTGCCCGGTGTCCCCGCCGGAACCGTGAACAAGACACTTTCTCTTTACATCAAGGATAACGGGCCGGGAATACCGGAGGCCGATATTGAAAATGTCTTCAAGCCGTTTTTTACCACAAAGTCCACGCAGGGAGGGTCGGGTATCGGACTTTCACTGGTAAAGGATATTATCAAGGATTATCACGGCCGGATCGAAGTGGAGAACAATCCGGAGGGCGGCTGTTGTTTCAATATCTATCTGCCGATAATCGGGGATGGTTCATAATGGTTTCCGGGCAGCTTTCTTTTTACCGTCTCATTGCCGGTATCCGGCTTCACAAGCGATCGGAGAGGAAAACGCCCGGGGTCGGGGAGTCGATGTGAGAGGGAAGATATTGATTGTCGATGACGACCATGATATGTGCGCGATGCTTTCCTCGACGCTCGGCAAAGCGGGTTTTTCCGTGACGACCGTCCCCTCTGCCGATATCGCCCTGCATGAACTCGAAAAACGCGATATCGATGTTCTTCTTGCCGATATCAACATGAAGGGGATGGACGGTCTCGAATTATGCGCGCGTGTCGTTTCAAACAGGCCGGACCTCCCCGTCATTATCATTACCGCGTTCGGAAGCATGGAAACGGCAATCGCGGCGATTCGCGCAGGAGCATATGATTTTATTCCAAAACCGTTCGATACCTCTATCCTTTCACTCATGCTTGACCGGGCGGTCAAATACCGTTCGCTGTCCGATAAAATTGAGAAATTGAATAAATTGATCGACGGCGGCGAAAATCCTTATGGTATCGTCGGGAAAAGCCCGGTCATGGATACGGTATACGGACTCATCAGGCGGACCGCTGACACCGACTCATATGTCCTCATTACGGGAGAAAGCGGTACAGGTAAAGAACTCGTTGCAAAAGCAATCCATGGGTTCGGCGGGAGGGCGGAAGGACCTTTTGTGGCCGTCAATTGCTCGGCTGTTCCGGAGACATTGCTTGAAAGCGAGTTTTTCGGGTACAGGCACGGCGCTTTTACCGACGCAAAAACGGATAAAAAAGGTCTCTTTCTCCAGGCCGACGGGGGAACCCTTTTTCTCGATGAAATCGGTGAGATCCCCGTGTATCTTCAGGCAAAACTGCTGCGTGTTCTTGAGAGCAGGGTAGTGCGCCCTTTGGGAGATGAAAAAGAAATTCCGTTCGATACGCGGGTGATTTCGGCAACAAACCGAGATATCGAAGAAGCCGTCCGTACCGGAACGGTACGTGAGGATTTCTACTACCGCCTTAATGTCATTCAGATTGAAGTTCCCCCGCTTCGATTGAGGGGGAATGATATTCTGTTGATTGCCGATTATTACCTTTCCTATTTTTCATCACGGTATAACAAGAAAATAACGGGAATCAATAAAAACGCGATGGAAAAGCTGCTTTCCTATGATTGGCCGGGTAATGTTCGTGAATTGAAAAACGGTATCGAGCGGGCGGTCGCCCTGACGAATCACGAGCAGATACTTGTCGATGATTTGCCGGAGAAGATCCGCAGCCGCGCAGTCGACGATCATTCGGTATTCGGCGGTGGCAGGGAAGCGCTTATTTCAATGGATGAACTGGAAAAACGATATATTATATTCGTTCTGGGAAAAACGAACAACAATAAATCCGCCGCGGCGCGAATATTGGGATTTGATAGGAAAACCCTTTATCAAAAATTGAAACGCCATAATATCGACCCGAAAGTGTAGAAAAACACCACATTGTCCAAAAAATCATCAATCGCCATCATCCCTCCATGTATTGCGGGCACTGTACCTGTTGTTTCCTCCGTGCTGCAAGCCGGATAATGACGGCATGGTTTTTGCATATATTAATATTGAAATGTCCATCAATAAAAGAGGAGGGCTACATTATGGAGAATGTCACCACATCAATGACCGGGGATAACAAGGAACAGAAAGAGAAGACGCCGTATATTGTTGTTGCTGAAGACGACAAGGAAATGCGGACCCTGCTGCTTATTTATCTCAAAAAATTCGGCTATAAAGTTAAGCCGTGCGCGAATGGTAAGGAATTACTCGAAGAAATAAGCGAATCCATGTTGGGCGATGAAGGAAAGATCGATTTGATAATATCGGATATCAAAATGCCGCACTATACCGCCATGGAAATCATGGCCGGACTGAAATCGCTGCAGGGATTTCCGCCGATTATCCTTATTACGGCTTTCGGGAACGAGGATTTGCATAAAGAAGCGATTGAAAACGGGGCGTTAACCGTGCTGGACAAACCGTTTGATTTCGATGTGCTGCTTTTCAATGTCGAAAACGTACTCCACAGCTTTGAATGAGACGATACGCGGGGAGGATATAGTCGTTTTTTTCGGAAAATGGCTTGATTTTTATCGTCCGTTTCATATTATTAATCACATTCGACAAAAATAAAGGAGACGACTATAATGACACGGCATAAAAAAATAATATCAATAGCGTGTTCGATCTTTCTGATATGCTTTTTTGCCTGCGACGGAAAAGGCTCATCGGACGGGAAACTTGCGAAAGCGATCGTGGGAACATGGCAATTCGATACCGCGACCTTTAAGAACGATCCCCAAATCAGAAGAGAAATCGAAAAGAATCCTGAAATCGAAACGGTCTTTACAATGTTTGAAAGCATGCAGCTTATTTATACAAAAAATACGGTGAGAACAGAATTGTCGACCTCGGGCCAGACACAATCCAGCGTCAACAAATATAAAGTCATCTCTGAAAGCGGGAACGTCCTTATTATCGAAAGTCTTGAAGCAAACGGGGGACAAAGCAGAATTACATTTATCAATGACGATCTTATCAAGGTCATCCAGGCACGGGCTCAATCGGGGCCTCCCCTTGTCTTCAAACGAATTAACTGACCGGTGTTTCCGAGACGCGTTAACGGGGAGATAATGTGTATTTGATCCTGGTCGCGGTCCCCATCATTCTCCAGGTACTCTGTATCGTCCATGCCGTAAAAACGGGACGGCCGGGATGGTGGATCTATGTCATTATCTTCATTCCCCTTGCGGGCGGAATCGCCTATCTGATCGTTGAAATACTTCCCTCACTCCTCTCCGGTCACACCCGATCAGACCTCCGGAAAACAGTCATCCATACACTCAACCCGCAAAAAAAAATAGAGGAACTGAAAGAACGTCTTGAAGAATCCGACACATTTCTCAACAGAAAGGAACTCGCGGACGAATATATGAAACAGGGAGGGTATCTCGAAGCCGAATCCCTTTACCGTGAATGTCTTTCGGGCCCTTACGCCGATGATGTGTATATCCTCCACGGTCTTGCCGGGGTCCTTTACCACCTGGGCCGTTTCGGCGAAGCTGAGGCGTATCTCCTTCGTATAAAGGAAAAGGACGGAAGGTTCGAAAGCTACGATGTGTGGCTTCTCTATGCCGATGTCCTTGCCTCATCCGGCAAGGTCGAAGCCGCCGAAGACGAGTACCGTATCCTCGAAACATCATATCCCGGCCTCAAGGCGATGTACCATTACGGAGAGTTTTTAAGAAAAAAAGGAAGAAAGGACGAGGCGGTTGCCACCTTCAGGCGGCTTGTCACGCTTTTTTCACGGATGCAGCATTTCAACAGGCGGACGGAACGGATATGGGAGCAAAAGGCCCGGGCGGTGCTTCGGGAAATGGAATCCGGTTTTCAATAAGGGAGTATATTAAAGTCACTTCAACCCCAAAAATGAAAACAATATATGAGGTCAATAATTTATCCGCAGATTCCGGTTGTTTTCATAATTATAAAGTGGTATATTTATGTACAACAATAGACAATAGTGTACATTGGAGGTCATTTCAATGAAAAACAACAGTAAAAAAACCAGAAAAATCGACGAAGATATCATGACACTCAGTGAACTGGCAGGATACCTGAAAATATCGGAAGAGACACTGCACCGGATGGCGGATCAGGGCGAGATTCCCGTGACAACGGTCGCCAATCAGCAGCGGTTTATCAGGACGGTTATCGACGATTGGCTGATGTCCCGAATGACCATGGCATCGAAGACGACCCTTGTCAAACTCAGTGAGGAGGGAACCATCATCCTCCCCCTTTCACGGCTGATTCAGCCGGAACTGGTCGTTTTAGACCTGAAACCGGGCACAAAAAAGGACATTCTGATTCAGCTGATCGAACCACTCATACGGTCCGGCAGGATAAAGGAACGCGAAACACTCCTCTCCCTCCTCCTTGAACGCGAAGATATGGTGTCGACGGCGATTAGCCGGGGGGTGGCAATTCCCCATCCGAGAAATCCGGAAGACTGTCCCGTTGCGGAACCATGTATTGTATTTGGCCTTTGCCGGGAAGGCACGGATTTCAATTCACTTGACGGTGAAAAGACCCATATCTTTTTCCTGATCTGTACGCCGTCTGAACTGATTCACCTGAAAATCCTGGCGAAGCTTGCAATGCTGATCCGAAACAGGGAGGTCGTGTTCCGGCTTCGCAATGTCAAAAGCATAAAAGAAATTCTTACCAACATTATCACCATCGACCAGGAGATATTTGCGATCAACAAATGGAAGGACAACCTGTAAGGTATTTCCGGCCGTGATGGGGTAAATGACGATTTATTTCATATGAGTGAGGATAATCGGCGCTTATCCGCCTTTTCATGGTATGGGTTAGCTTTGATTGGATTTCATGAAAAGGGCAGCCGGTTAAACTGCCCTCGAAAATGAATTGCTTTAATGTTTCTTACTCTTCCATATCAAATAAGAGTATTCAATCGGGTTCGTTCGATCACCAGCAATAATCAGTTACCCTGTCTGTTTATTCTGCCGCAGACATTTTTTACAATTTTCCCCATTATGCCTGTCCAGAATAGAGGCTTTCCAGCTGTGTCCGTTTTTACATTGCCACCATACTCTCTTTTTGGAAAATGGAGTCACATTCTCCGGATTAAGTATTCTGTTTTTTGTGGGATGCCATTCGGAGGCAAGCTGTGGATTAAGCGTCGCAAGACAGTTATCCTTGCTTACTTTTCTTCCGTCGCAATAGGGACATCCATACCCCATTGTCCTGTACCCCACGGATGATTGCCATTCATGGCCGTTTTTACACTGCCACCACACCTTTTTCTGTGAATGCGGTGTCACCTTTTTCGGAGAAAGGTCTCCGTTTTTCGAAGGATGCCACTCTTTTGCCGCTTCCGGATGGAGGGTCGCAAGGCAATTGTCCTTGCTTACCTTTTTACCGTCACAGTACGGACATCCTCTTCCCCTTCCCCTGTAGGCGATTCCCGCTTTCCATTCATGCCCCTTTTTACATTGCCACCACACTTTTTTCGGGCTACTCGGCAATACATCGGCTGGTGAAAGTTTTCCGTTCTTTGTGGGATGCCATTCGGCGGACAGTTTCGCGTTCGCCTTTTCCAGTGAACTGTCCTCACAAAGTTTTCTGCCGTTACAGAAGGGGCATTTGTTTCCGGAGGTTCTGGCCGCGATAATCGCCTGCCACTCGTGTCCCTTCTTGCACTTCCACCATACTTTCTTCGCAGAATAGATCGTGACGTCATTTGGTGTTAATTTACCGTTTTTGGTCGGATGCCATTCTTTTGCCAGGTCGGATCTAAGTGTTTTGAATGAGGTATCATCGCACACATAAATTCCCTTACAATAGGGACACCCGGTTCCGCTCGCCCTGTTGTTGACAATCGCCTGCCATTCGTGGCCTTTTTTGCATATCCACCATACCTTTTTGCCGGAATGATGAAACACGTCTTTTGGGGAAAGGCCGTCGTTCTTGTTTGGATGCCATTCTTTTGCCAAGTCAGGGTCTTTCACTGCCAGTGATTCTTTTTTTAGTAGTTTTAAGCTTTTCATAACGATTAAATTTATTAATTTATAGGGGAAAAGGCAAGTAAATGTGAATTAAATTGACTGATATTGATAAAAAAATCATATAAAAAACATAGAATAAAAAGCTTTAATTCAAAAATGATAAATAGATGTTCCCGCCGCCCGCGCCGGAAGGCCGGCCCGAATCGTAAAGCCGTTATCCGTGTCTCAATCCGGGCCCATTACCTTTTCCATAAGCAGCCTCTGCCGTTCCCGGATAAAGGACATCCCGTGAATACGGATGTCTTTCCCGCTTCCCGATGTTCGAATAACGAGGACGCCGGTATCGAAGCACCGGTCGAGGGCCGATTGCCTTACGATGATATGGGTGATTGTCTTGAGGGGAATACGGTGCAATGTCGATGAAAGAATCCGTTTTTCCGAAAAGACAAACTCATCCTCCGAAAGAAAGAGTAAACTCCTCAGTGAATAAAGGATTCCGGCGATACCCCGGAGGAGGAGAATGACGGTAATGGCTGTAAAGAGAATATCGACAGACCGATATATGATATCGGCGGTCATTCCGAACGATCCTGATTTTTCCGTCATCCGGAGGGCCCCGGTAAAGTCAAGGAGTAGTCTTGAAACGGGACGGGCTTCAAGAAAAAGAATATATCCGATAATCACGGCCGCCGAAAGCGAGAAAAATGCACGATACGGTGAAAGCGCGCCGCTGAAAGACACCCTGGTTTTCCTACCGAACACGTTTTTGTGCCGGTACCGTTCATACTGTTTCCGAATCACATATGCCGCTTCATATATACCCCTGTTGACGGCGAGCAGCGGGAAAAAAGTAAACGGCAGAAAAATAAAAAGGGGAAGCGGAATGCCCCTGACGACCGACAGGCATATCCCGGAATAATACGAAAGTGCCGTTACAAGCGGACGGATCATTTCATCAATCATGCCGCAGGAGAGCCCCGGCAGCCGCCCAATAGCAGAGGCGAGCGGTGAAAAAAATACAATAATCAGTACCGACAAAAAAAGGAAAACGGTAAACCTGAAAGGGACGAAAAGGCGTTTGTCCCTGAATATGCTGTTGAGCAGGGGAAGAGAAAAGAAAATGCCCGATAAAACAACGGCGGCAATCGATGCGTTCCACCCGGTAAAATAGAAGGGGCTTATGAGTATCAGAAAGAGGGCCTCGGCTAAAGCGGCGGCAACGGGAAATCCGGCAAACCCGAACAGTTTTATGAACCCTTTTCTGACCCATTTCCAGTTTTTTCCGAAGAGATAACGGCGAAAAACGAAAAGGATAAGAATGATGATAGACGATATTGCGGAAACGGCCAGCTGGATGAAAAAGAGAGACAGGGTGATCGCCCCGAAAAGTAAAAAAATAAAGGAAACAGCCAGGGCATAGCCGAAGAGCAGGGAAAATGAAAGCAGAAAGAGTGTCAACGCGATGGATGTTTTTTCACGCAGCAGGGCCGTCAACCGTTTTTTATCCGCTTCGGATGACGTGATTCTTCGAAGCAAAGTGTTTTCGGAATATCCGATCAGATGCGATCTGAGAAGAAAGACGGCCGGGAGGAAGAGAGAAAGCAGCGTGAAAATAACGGCGGAACCCATGATGGAGCGGCTTGAGAAAATGAGGGGAATAAAAAAGAGTATATTGAAACATACCCAGCCGCCGGTCCATACGGCTAATGCGCGGCCGAACGCCCTTTTCTTCCGTACCTTTAAAAGAAAATCCGCTTCAATGAAGGTCAGTGCGGGAAAGAGCAGTCTGAAAATCATTTGTCCTCCGTTTCTGCTTTGTTATTGATTCAGTTTTTTCCCGTCACACGCATCATATCTTCTTGAAGAGATTCGCCATCTCGATCGCGCTTTCTGCGGCATGGAATCCCTTGTTTCCCGCCTTGGTTCCCGCTCGTTCGATCGCCTGTTCGATCGTATCCGTGGTAATCACCCCGAAAAGGACGGGAAGATTATGTTTCAGGCCGACCTGGGCGATACCCTTCGAAGCTTCCGCCGCGATATAGTTGAAATGCGGTGTTGATCCCCTGATGAGGGTGCCGAGACAGATAATCGCATCATAGTTCCCCGATGCGGCCATCCGCTGTGCGGTGATGGGTATTTCGAACGAACCGGGTACCCATACCACCGACACGTCTTTTTTATCGGCCTGATGCCTGAACAGACAATCTAGCGCGCCTTCCAGCAATTTACCCGAGATAAACTCGTTAAACCGCGAAACGACGATGCCGAACCGCAGGTTTTTTGCAATGAGTTCTCCCTCGATGATTTTTATATTTTCCATGTCGATATCCTCCATTACCTTATATATTGATAATATGTCCCAGCTTGTCCTTTTTGGTTTTAAGATAAAAGGCGTTCGTGGGAAGGGGTTCGATTTCAATCGGGATTCGCCGTGTGACGGTGAGTCCGTAACCGGACAATCCGGCAATTTTACACGGGTTGTTGGTCAAAAGGTGAATCGTCGTCAGACCGAGGTCGACGAGTATCTGGGCGCCGACGCCGTAATCCCGCAGGTCGGGGGGGAATCCCAGCTCGACATTCGCCTCTACCGTGTCCTTTCCGCCGTCCTGAAGCTCATATGCCTTGAGTTTATGCATCAGCCCGATGCCGCGGCCTTCCTGCCTCATGTAGAGGATGACGCCGCGGCCTTTTTCCGCAATATATTCCATCGCCCGTTGAAGCTGGGCCCCGCAGTCGCATCGCAGCGAACCGAGTGCGTCACCGGTGAGACACTCGGAATGAACCCTGACCGCCACATTCCTTTTGCCGGCGACATCCCCTTTTACCAGGGCGAGATGGCATTGATTGTCCACCGCCGATTTATATGCGACCGTCTTGAAATTACCGTACCGCGTGGGCAGTTCCGCCTGCGCGACCCGTTCGATAAGTTTTTCCTTTTTCATCCGATAAGTGATGAGATCGGCGATCGTGATGATCGAAAGGTTGTGAGTGCTTGCGAAAACTTCGAGTTCCGGCGTCCGCGCCATTGTTCCGTCTTCGTTCATGATTTCGCAAATAATACCCGCCGGATACAATCCGGCGAGGACGGCAAGATCGATCGCTGATTCGGTATGACCGGCGCGTTTTAAGACGCCTCCGTTTTCATATCTCAGCGGAAACACATGCCCCGGCCGGAGGAGATCGTCCGGCGTTGTCGCGGGGTCGATCAGTTTCTTGATGGTAAGCCACCGTTCATGGGCGGAGATGCCGGTCGTGCATTCTTTCGCGTCCACCGAAACGGTAAACGCGGTTTTCATTTTTTCCCTGTTGTCCGACACCATCGGGGGGAGACGGAGAATATCGAGCCGTTCGCCCTGAAGGGGAACGCAAATCAGGCCGCGGCCGTACTTCGCCATAAAATTAATGGACTCCGGTGTCGCCTTTTCCGCGGCAATAATGAGATCTCCTTCATTCTCCCGGTCCCCGTCGTCAACGACAATAATCATCTTGCCGCGGGTAATTTCTTCTATTGCCTTTTCGATAGCAATGAATGCCATAGCCGCACCTCCTCGCGTCTAAATCAGAAAACCTGTCTTTTTCAGATAATCTTTATCGATCGTACTTTTTTTCTTTTCCTCTTCCGCAAGCATGGTACAATCGACAAGCCTTTCAAGGTATTTACATAAAATATCCGCCTCTATATTCACCATATCGCCCTGTTTTTTGTCTTTTAGTGTCGTCTGTTCCAATGTGAGGGGTATGACGGAAACGGTAAAATCGGTATCGGTACAATCATAGGGGGTAAGACTGATGCCGTCTACCGCGACCGATCCTTTGGAAGCGATATATTTCATAATTCTGCGATCAGCTTTGATTTTAAAAACCCGCGAGTCACCCCTTGCCGATATCGCCGCGATTTGCGCCGTTCCGTCGCAATGGCCGGTGACAAAATGCCCGCCAAAAGGATCTCCCGCCCTGAGCGCCCGTTCCAGATTACATCGGTCTCCTTTTTTCATTTGTTTGAACACGGTGCGTTCCATGGTTTCCGGCGTCAATGCAAAGGAAAAGGAATCGGGTGAAAGCCGGTTGACGGTAACGCACACACCATTTACCGCAATGCTGTCCCCCTTTTTGGTTCCCTTGAGGACGGTAACAGCTGCGACGGTAAATCCGACGGCCCCCGGTGGTCCGCCGATTTCCTTTATTGTTCCGCATTCTTCGATAATTCCGGTAAACATACCTCTCTCCTTAAACCTTATTCCCGTTCACTATATAATATTCACACATAATATCATCGTCAAACCGCAACATTGAAACCAGCGAAAGGGGCTTTGCCTCTTCGACCGACTCGATACCTTCCCCCTCGACAAATGTCGGTGCATCACGTCCGCCGATGATTTTCGGGGCGATAAAGAGAAGAAGCTTGTCGACAATACCCGCTTTCAAAGCGGCCGCATTCACACGCCCTCCCCCCTCGACAAAAACGGAACAGATTTCCCTTTTCCCCAGAATTTCCATCAGATGTACCAGATCCACTCTTCCGTCCCCGTCCGTATTCACGACAATGACCTCAGCACCCGCTTTTTCGAGTGCCGCTTTTTTTTCTGGCAATATACGTTCGGTTGCGGCGATTATCGTTTTTTGACCCGGCGGGGCTTCGAGGACCCGTGCGTCAATCGGTGTTCTCCCCCTGCTGTCGAGGACAATACGAGGTTTCACCCGTTGTTTTTTTCCCGGAAGTCTGCAGGTAAGAGAGGGATTGTCGGACAATACCGTTTCGACTCCCGTCATTACGGCGTCATGAAACCCCCGCTGCCCATGGACATAGTCACGTGATGCGGTACAGGTAATCCACCTGCTGCTTCCCGTCTTCGTTGCGATTTTCCCGTCGGCGGAAACCGCCGCCTTCATGGTCACAAAGGGGCGTCCGGTTTCGACATAGGTGAGAAACACTTCATTCATCCTGCGGGCCTTTTTTTCACACAGACCATACGATACCTCGATACCGGCGCGCCGTAACTCTTCGAATCCCTTTCCGGCCACAAGGGGAAAAGGATCTTTCATGGCGGCAACCACGCGTTTAATGCCCGCCCCGATAATTCTTTTTGTACAGGGCGGGGTTTTTCCCTCGTGGCAGCACGGTTCGAGGGTGACGAACAGGGTAGCGCCGGATGAACGCTCACCCGCCGCATCCAGTGCCACAACTTCCGCGTGCGGCAGGCCGGCTTTTTTGTGCCATCCTTCTCCGACAATCGCTCCATCCTTGACAACAACCGCCCCGACCAGGGGATTCGGAGAGGTATCGCCCCTTGCCCGTTCCGCGAGCGCGATCGCCTTCTCCATAAAGGTTTCTTCTTCAAGGGAAAAGGATTTTCTTTCCACGGTTTCACTTCTTTCCGGGTTTTATCTGTCTTTCAGGGGTGGACGGCAAGTAAGGTCGAACGATTCTCTCATTCACCGGATGTGATGTTTTCAAGAGAAGACCCTCTCCCATCCAGACTGTTACTGTCGGCTCCGGATTTTCACCGGATCTGTTACCTCCCGGTAACTCGCGGGCTCGAGCCTGAAGCAGGCATCACCGCCGGTCGGGAATTTCACCTTGCCCTGAAGGCCTTTTGTATAAATATACACCATGATGTGGTGTTATGCAAGAGAGGGAACCGGCGGTCACGCCGCCCGTCAAAGCGGCACCCGGTAGAAACGGTCTCTTGTTCGTCCGGTTTTTTTGCAAAAAAGCAGCGACGGAGATTCAGTACATCGATCGCAATAACCAGAATAAGCGTTGCGAAAACGCGAAAATAAACGTAGACTTATAGAGAAAATCTGCGAAAAGGAGCGTGTCGGCGGTGAATAAAGAAATATCCAATGAATCAAAGCACATTGCACAGGAACTTCTTCTGAATGCCCGGATTCACGGTGAACGGGTGATTGCCGTTTTCAGAATATTTATTTGCATAATCCTTTTTATCCTGGTGATCATCGTGTTTTCGGGGGTCTTTCAGGATAAAGGAAGTATTTTTGCTGTCATTGTCGATCCTGTTTTTCTCGCAGAAATGATCTGTATCATCGTCTCCGTATTGATTTCCGTCTGGATTTTATTTCAGGTGAAGAAAAAAAAATATTATCCGTGGATGCCGTATGTGTTTCCTTTTATCGATGTCACGTTTCTGAGTATTATCGTGTATCTCAATGCCCTTAACAAACCCGGACTTATCATCACCGGGGCGCCCACTTTCCTCTATTTTGTCTTTCTGGCACTCGCTTCACTCAGAAATTCGCCGTCATCCGTTCTGTTTACCGGGATCTATAGCGCGGTCTTTTATTCGTTTTTGACACATATTCATGTCATTTTCCCCCTCGGTATTCTGGAAACCGGGGGGAATGTTTTTATCAATAAACTCGATAAATTTATTACCGTCGATTGGGATGACGAGATATATAAACCGATTATTTTCGTCATGGTCACCGGTATTCTCACCTATTACGCCGGCCGGTTTAAAAATATGGTCATCCGGCAGACATCCCTCCGGGTTGAAAAAGAGGAAACCCGCCATTCATTCATTGAAAACCTCAAAGAGGTGACGAAAAATATCCTCTCATCAAGCAACACACTTTTCTCCACTTCCGAAAAGTTGAGCGGTAATATCGGCGATATGGTCGACTCTGCAAGAAAAATCGGCGATGCGTCGAATTCCGGACTCACCGTCATGGCCGAGACCTCCTCGACGATTACCGAAATGACCGTCTCGATTCAATCGGTGTCGGAGAACATTAAAAGGCAGGCCGTTTTAGTTCATGAGTGTGTTTCTGCGATAGAAGAAATCAGCGGTTCGATCGCGCTGATTACCGATACATCCAAACGGGCGGATGCCGTATCGGAAAATCTTCTCAATGCAGCCAGAGAAGGGGAACAGACCGTTGTGGAGGTCGTCGAAGCGACGCGCGCGACGGAAAAAGAAAGTAAAAAAATCGAAGAAATCGTTGAAATTATCTCCGCAATAGCTGATACTACCAACCTGCTTGCCATGAATGCGGCGATCGAAGCCGCCCACGCGGGGGATGCGGGCAAGGGTTTTGCCGTTGTCGCCGACGAGATCAGAACCCTCGCGGAAACGACGGGCGTCAACGCCGGGAAAATCGGGGAAATTCTCAAGGACACGCTGGGCCGTATCGAAAACATCGCGGTTCTCTCCGAAGGGGCGGGCGCGCGGCTCGAGAGTATACTTGAGGACGCACGAAAAACGGCGGAGGTCAATTCGGAAATTCTGGCCGCAATGGAAGAAGAAACGACGACAATCGGCGATATGTTGACGTCCTTTCACCGGCTCAGCGAAATTTCCGAGGAAGTGAAGTCGGCAAGTGAGGAACAATCGGAAGGAAGCAAAGACATCCTCGCCGCGATCGAACAACTCAAGGCACAGGCGGAGGGTGTCGCCGGACTGACGACGACCCAGGTCGATGAATGCAGAAAAATCGCCGAAAGCTCGGAAGAGCTTTCGGCGATAATAGAAAAAAACAGCGGAATTATCGAAAGACTCGAACGACTGGTAAAGACGATTTGAAAGGCGGGAACCCCCTTGATAGATCCCCATGTCCACCTGAGAGACTGGAACCAGAAACATAAGGAAACCGTGGCCCATGGTCTTTCCGTAGCGTACCGGGCGGGATTGGACGCGGTATTCGAGATGCCCAACACGAATCCTCCGCTTACGGCAAGAACGATTATCGAAGACCGTATCGCACTCGCGGACGGTGCCGGAGGCGCGGTTTTTCACGGACTTTATGCCGGATTGACTTCATATCCCGGACAGGCGGCGGAAATGGCGGCTGTCTGGCGTGATCTGTTCCCTCGTGTCGTCGGACTCAAGCTTTACGCCGGCAGTTCGACCGGGGATCTTGCCGTCACCAATGAAGACGATCAGCGGAATGTAATTACGACAATTGTCAGGGCGGGATATGACGGCGTGCTTGCCGTCCATTGTGAAAAAGAATCCCTTTTCAGGCCGGAAAAGGCAAATATCGCCGATCCCTTTACGCATACCCTTATTCGTCCCCCGGCAAGCGAAGTCGAAAGCGTCAGGGACATGATCGGTTTTGCCGAACGAACGGGATTCAGAGGGAATCTCCATATCTGCCATATTTCAACGGATGATTCGGTGCGGGAAGTGGAAAAAGCGAGGAAACGGGGACGTATCAGGATTACCTGCGGCATCACCCCCCATCATGCTTTCCTTTGTGACGAACATATGAAAAGTGAATATGGTTTTCTCCTCCGGGTCAATCCCCCCCTCCGTCCCCGCGAAGTCCAGAAGAAAATGCTCCGCCTGTTACTTGAAGGAAAAATCGACTGGATCGAGACCGATCACGCCCCGCACACGAGAGAAGAAAAAAGGACCGTTTCAGGCATCCCCGGCCTTCCTTTTTACCCCCATTGTATCCGGCGACTCAAACGCATGGGAATGACGGATGACCTCCTTAAAAAAATCACCCACGATGCCGTGACATCGGTATTCAATATCCCCGTCGAAGATTCCGGCAGGATTCCGGATATGTCGCTTCGGGGAGAATATGAGTTTGATCCGTTCGACCGGGTTTGACGGGGAGTGGTATCAACTCGATTTGGTTAATGTAAGAAAGTAGACGTCCTCCGGCCCCGTCTGATATTCCGCTTTACAATATGACACGATCACCCGACCTTTATGAAGAGAGGAAAAACATGCATACGACAGACCGGCGGCTTAAAGAGCTTCGCAGGATTATGCGCGCGCGTAATATACATGCTTACATTGTCCCGTCGAAAGACCGCCACCAGAATGAATATGTGCCGGATATGTGGAAACGAAGAGAGTGGTTGAGCGGCTTTACCGGTTCAGCCGGCGATGTTGCTGTGACCCTCTTCAAGGCGGGACTCTGGACGGACTCGCGGTATTTTCTGCAGGCGGAACAGGAACTCGACGGAAGCGGCATTGTCCTTTTTAAGTCCGGTAATAACGATGTTCCCGATATGACGGCCTGGCTCAAAGACCGGCTTAATCAGGGAGATCGGCTGGGAATCGATCCGGACCTTTTTTCCTGGGAAGATGTTCGTGCGATAAAAAAGAAGGTCGACTCGAAGAACATCGAGGTGGTATGTATCGAGGACAATCTCGTGGACCTGATCCGGAAAGACAGCCCCGGTTTTCCGGACGCGCCGGTTACCCCCTATGATACTACTTTCTGCGGGGAGTCCTTTGAAGATAAAATAATACGGCTGAAAAAACAACTCGATGAAGAGGGCTGCAGGTTTCATGTCATCTCTTCACTCGATGCCATTGCGTGGTTGTTCAATATACGGGGCGGTGACATACCCTATAATCCGTGTGTTATCGCCTATGCACTCATCGCGAAGGAGGAGATAAAGCTGTTTCTCCGGCTGCAGCAGACAACCGAAGCGTTATCGGCCCACCTCCGGCATCTTGTATCGGTATATCCCTATCATGAGTTTCTCTGCCATCTTGTAGCGTGTGCGAAAAAAGGAGGACGGGCGTGGATTGACGGAAACAGGACAAGTTACCGGGCCGTTTCTCTTGTCGAACCGCACTGTGAACTCTTTTTCAAGGAAAGCCCGGTTTTTTACATGAAGGCGGTGAAAAACGAGACTGAAGTCGCCAGTCTGAAAAATGCCCATCTCCGTGACGGTATCGCCATGGTCAAATTTCTCTCCTGGCTCGAGGGCGCCGTTCGGGAGGGAGGGGTAACCGAGCTTTCGGCCGAAAGAAAACTCGAAGCCTTTCGTGCGGAACAGCAATATTATATGGGACCGAGTTTCAGGACAATTTCCGCTTTCGGGGAACATGGGGCGATCGTCCATTATGCCGCTACCGCCGGCACCGATACGCCCATCGGGGGGAATGGTCTTTACCTTGTCGATTCGGGCGCGCAGTATCTGGACGGGACGACCGATATCACCAGGACCGTCGCGATCGGTACCCCCACGCAGGAACAGAAGGAAATGTTCACCCGTGTGCTGAAAGGAAATATTTCACTTTCCATGATTTCGTTTCCCCGGGGGACGGAGGGTATACAACTCGATGCGCTGGCGAGAATTTTCTTGTGGGAAAAAAAGCTCGATTACGGCCACGGGACAGGGCACGGCGTCGGGTTCTATCTCAATGTCCACGAAGGTCCACTCTCCATTTCACAGAGACGCGGAACGTATGTGAGTCTGGCGCCGGGTATGGTCTGTTCGATCGAACCCGGCTATTATAAAACGGGGGCGTACGGCATCCGAATCGAAAACCTGGTGGTTGTCGCTCAGAATGAAGACAAACCGATACACGAACATCCCTTTTTTCACTTCAAAACACTTACCCTCTGTCCGATCGACCGTTCCCTTATCGATCCGTCACTCCTTACCGATAAAGAAACCGCGTTTATCGATGTATATCACGCTGCGGTACGAAAAACGATCGGCCCCTGTGTCGAGGGAGAGATAAAGCAATGGCTTTTCGAAGCGACAAAGCCGCTGTAGTACAATAACGGCGGAAAGCAGCCCGGCGCATGCGGGATTTTTACGCGGAGGTGCCGGAAGGGAGGGACCGGGCGCGCAGGTCGGCAATGACTCCCGTGTATAGAAAAAGGATACCGATCACCTGCAGTAGATGGAAAATCCCGTTGTAATCGAACTCCCAGATCAGCGTCAAATGGACGGAACCGCTTGCCTGTATCACGGCGGCGGAGATGGAGATGAAAATTCCCGCGGCCATCAGCCAGAACCTGCTTTTCTTTTTTCCTATCGCGAGGATGATATACGAAACAAGCGCGAAGAGCATGGCGATGGATTCATAGATGATAAAAACATAAAAACCACCGCTTACAAGCACGGTGATCAGATAAAAAATAACACCGATCCCGAGGATAACCGGCATAAACCCGCGGGGAAGTGAATATTCCCTTATATCGTACACCACCCCGGCTGTGAAAAGCGCAATCGTAAGGCCGAGCGACAGATGAATCGGCTGCCAGATAATGAAGTGGATCGTTTTTGACATCATAATACCGTGGGCGGCCGCGCCCAATACGGAGGCAAGTGCGAGTAATCCGAAAGCCCATGACCAGATACAGGACTTTTTTCCGTCCCGTGTGCGCCCGATACCATAGATGAACAGTGACAGGGTCAGGGCGGAAACTGCCAGGACAAGATCCGTTATAGCGGTGGTTTGTTCGGTCGGGATATCGATAAAACTCATGGATGTGTTCCTCTTTCAGTTCCGGATAAAAGAAGCGGGCGGGGATGCATCCTGCCGGAATTAGCCCGGTCCGTCACGCCCGATTTCCATTTCCAGAACCACCATATCTTCGCAGATTGCCCCGTTTTCTTCAATAGGGAAAGGATAGTTTTTCGTAAAAAAACCTTTCACTACTTCCTTGATCCTGAATCCGAGTTTTTCATAAAGCGCACGCTGCCGACGGCTTGTGTTGCCTGTGCCGATGACAACCGATGAGAAACCCGCCGCTTTTATTTCCCGTAACGCCTTTCCGATAAGCTTTGTCCCGATTCCCCTGTTGCGGCAGTCAGGGTGCACCGCGATGTTTTTAATCTCGGCGGTTTCGGCCGATAGCGGAAGCCAGGCGATAATACCGATGACGGCGCCGGAAGCGTTCCGGGCGACATAGACGGATGAATCATGAATGTATGAATCGATCATCGCTTTATACGGATCAGCCTCGAGAAGGAGGTCGTAGGGAACGATGTCGTTTTTCTCAAGCCGTTCTATTCGCATGGGTTTTCCTTGATGTTCCGGCAGATCACTTCATAGATATTTTTCGTTTTTTCATGTCGATGCAGATCATAATTGGCGATGGATTCGATTTCCCATTCTTTGAAATAATCGTTGATCGACGCTTTCGAGAAAAACCGTTTATGGATACCATTATGCCGGTAATAATTGCTTTCGATCTCCTCACCCTGTCCCGCCCCGTGATTGAGGTCGTATATCGAGTTCAGGCGGCAGAAAAGCCTTCCCCGGGCGCGGAGTATCTTCCGGAACGCGGTCAAAATATGTCTCGTTGTCCTGTCGTCGAAGTAGTGGAGACAAAGATCGGCGATGACGGCGTCAAAGGAATCGCCGGGAAAACGAATCCTTTTTGAAAGATCGAGATATCCGGCCGCGGCGCCGGGGACGCGTTTTTTTAGCCGATTCAGGACGGTTTTGGAAAAATCCGTCGCGCAGACGTGACAGCCTTTCGAGACAAGGTATTCCGTATGGAATCCGTATCCGCACCCGACTTCAAGCACCTCCGTCCCCGGCCGGAAATACGCCTCATATTGTTCGAGCCATGAATCGAAGTTGATCGTATCGGGTGAGTGGGTTTTATAGTAGTTATTCCATTTTCGTTTGCTCCGGTTTTTCACTCTTCGCTTCCTTTGCGGTGCCGGTTCTCACTATAATAGTGGAAAACCGGATACGAATCAAGGTTTCCCTTTTCACTTCTCTCCACTGTGACAATTATATGACCGCTGTCTTTTAAAAAAAGGAAAAATGCCATAAATATTAGTAAAATGATCATATAAAACAATTGTATTTATTATTATAATTATATTTTTATAGTGTTGAAAAAAAGAGGAGGTTTAACGCTTTTCATAACTCCTTGCATGAGAAAAGGCCGCGTTTTTTACCGGCGGCCTTTCTCTTGTAAAGTACGATATATATCGTAAAGTACGACAATTGTCTTGTTATCATATACCATTAAAAACAAACAGGCTTACCGCTCCGGTCATAAGAACGGCCGCCCCGAGTCTCCTGAAAAACGCATACCGTCCCATTTTTTCTTCAATCCGGATGAATCCCAGCTTGCTCACGAGAAGGCCCAGCAGAACGGAAATGATCCCCCGCGTTGTCTGTAAAATATTCCCGAATAACGGACCAATCAGCAAAAAGGTCTGAAAAAGTAAAAACATGGCCGTCAGCCATGAAGCGGCGAATGGAAAGGCCGAAAGCCACATGACCGGCTTTTTGACCCCGTCTCTTAAAAAAGGCAGAATCACGAGTCCGATTATGCCCGTACAGATATACACCATACATGTGCCGATAAACGATGCATTGGCGATCCCCGCCCGGTTAAGATCGTTGACGATGACGGCGATGCAGATATCCGATGCCGAATATCCCCCCACGGCGAGCAGGCTAAAGACGAGACCCTTGACCGGTATTTTATCGCGGGAAGAGTTCAAAAGAAAAACCGCGGCAAGACTGAGGGCGACACCGAAAATCTGGAGGGGTGAAATCGTGAGGTGGAGGATGAGGGAACTCGCGGCCGAGATTGCAATGAGTTTCAATGCCAGAAGCGAGGCGATCTGTGAAGGGTTCGCCTCTTTTAATGCGAGTAAAAAAAAGGTCTGCCCCGCCATGTACACGAGGCTGTTGAGAATGACGATAAAGGCGATCCCGGTAAAAGGAATCGGGTGCTGCGGCCGGAATATCCATAGAAGAATAACCGCCGCGATCCCCATCTGGATATGGGAAAAACTCAGGAGATGAAAGCCGCTCCCATTGGTCCTGGCATAGAAAAACCGGGAAGAAAGGTATGAGCATGATTGAAAAAAGGCCATTGCCAGCCCCGAAATAATCCCTGCGGCAAGCATAAGGGCTTTATTCAAACAGAAAGCGGCATTAAAATCAATGCCCGACGGTCAAAAAAGATAACGGTATCAGAAATCCACCAGGGCATAAAACTGAAAGTTTTCTTCATCCCGGTCGACGATACCGATCGCGACGCCCGGCGGCAGCTGGCCCGGTCTGAATCCTGTTTCCGTAAGGGTCTTCGTCATTGTGGTCGGATAATCTTCCGTATCCATCGCATTCGCCATGACATAATACGGGCTTCCACTCAGTTTGTATGCAATCGGTTCGGCAAGGGTGATGTTTTCCTGCGGGGCCGTTAAGGCACCGATAGTCAACTGATTGCCGGGATTAATAATCGTGAGTTGGTACATACTGGTATTCGCGACCGGATCGAGATGAAAAATACCATCCTCGTAGCTGAATGAATCCGGATCGATTGGACCGTCCGGCCCCAATGCCTCATCGATATCGGGGAGGGTGACCGTGGTATCGATATTAATGATTTCGGAGGACGACTGGTATCTCCGCGTATAGTCCGCTTCAATGCTTCCGCGTGCCACCTGCCAGACGCATTGCGTGTATCCTCCCGGATTCATATAAAATATATATTCCGGCGCCGTTCCCGCCAATGAACGGGTTCCCGCGGGGACAAGTCCGTAAGGGGTCGCGAGCTGGAGGGTCACGAAATCTCCCGCCGCTTCTCCCGTGATCGAAACCGGGGCCGGTACGGCCGGGGTTTCCGTGATATCGCATTCCGTCGTATCGGTATGAAGATCGACGCCGATCCGCATCGCCGCCATCGACACATTACCGCCGACACTGACAATGACAAGACAATCGTCGCCGAAGGTCGGGGTGTCGACCGAATATCCGTCCAAATAATCCAATGTACCGGAGATGTAGCTGCCGGTAGTGCTGTTGAAAATATAGAATCTCACACTGGTTTCATCTGGAATTTCTTCCGGTGCGACTGGATTTTGATATATTCTTCCGGTCACATTAATCGTCTCATATTCGGTCTTGTCGATCCTGTTCGTGTATATATTCACCGTATTTTCTTTCCCCGCATCAGTCTCCACGCCATCGAGTTGCAGGAACATGTAACCGGTTTTGGTCAGACATACGGAATCGATGATGGTGCCGGAGTTTTTTCCAAGATCGATTGTATACCGGCCGTCCGTCCCGGTTGTCGCGCTTCTGCTTCCATAGCCGATAGCAACGCCGGATAGCGGTTCTCCGGTGTAATGATCCCGGATAATGCCTGTTATGGTCCCGGACCCGCTGTCTCCCGGCGGCTGGCAGCAAAAGAGAAGCAGTAAAGAAAAAAATAATAGAGACACTGTTGTTTTCATAAGGTTCCCCTTTTTTATAGCTATTTTATTGTAGCGAACAGTATATCATATATTGCCGGAAAAAAAAAGTAGCCCGGCTATATGATTTTTCTGTGTCGATAATTAACATAACTGTATGAAATAGTATACATTTTTTCGCCAATCGTCACACACAATACGGGCAGCATAATTAATTCTTTATAAAACAGGTAATTATATGTCATCCCCGGCCGCATCGATATGGCACTGCATTTGCATAATAAGGATCAGGGAATGAAGGATATTTCCGGGAACAGAGGGCGATGTATTGAACATAATCTGTCCTGTTCCCGAGTGACCTTGACCCGGAGGTGAGAGAAATGTTGATCCATCCAATATCGAAAATAGAAGAAAACGAGAAACAGGATATTAAATGCCAGGTGCTTCAGCTGCTAACCTTATGCATGAAATCCGATAAATCGCGGTTTCATGAGTATTACAAAGCGTTAAAAACAAAGCTGATATATATGCTCGCGCGCGGCTGGATTACCTCCGACGCATATCAGTATATTCTCAAAAAAGCACACCTTTCATTAATATAAGGAAACCACCTCCTTTAGAGGCGGTCCTTCCGGCCGTGACAACTGAAGACTTGCAGTTTCCGTGATAATCGGGTATAATAACAACAATTCATCTTAAAAAAATAAAAAAATGTGAGGAGAAAAATAATGAAATCCACAATAAAGAAGTTTGCCATAGTAGCGGTGATTTTATTATGTATGACCATCCTTCCGGTTTTCGGCCAGACAACGATCCGGTCCGGCGCCGGTCTCGTACAGGTCTATTCTTCGAATCTTTATTATGAAGGACCGACATGGGACCCCGTCAATCAAAAGCTTTATTTCACGACGCCGAATGACGCCCCGTACAACATCTACAGCCTCAACAGCCAGGGGCAGGTAAGCGTGTGGATGTCCAATTCCCAGCGGGTGAACGGTACGTTTCTCTCCATTGACGGCCGTCTTCTTGCCGCCGAAAGCCAGTCGCAAAAGATAACGAGTTACCGGATAGGCGCAAACGGTCCCGAGGACGCGCAAACGATCGCCTCGGACACGTCATGGTACTACCCGAACGATATCTGTCAGCGCCCGCAGGGCGATATCTATTTTACCACCCCCAACTGGGAAGGCAGGCCGCAGGCGGTCTATCATATAAACACGCAGGGTGTTGCCTCGAGGATTATCTCCGATATGGGATGTCCGAACGGGATCATCACATCGAACGACGGGTCGAAACTCTATGTCAGTGACAGTAACCGCAAATACTGGATGGTATACCCGATTAATTCCGACGGCTCCATCGGGACCGGATCGGTCTTTTTCAATCCGGGATCGGGCAGTACGAACGATCCGGACGGCATGACAATCGACGAACACGGCAATCTTTACTTTATGGGTAAAGGCGGCCTCTGGATCGTATCGCCGTCGGGAGAACAGCTCGATTTTATCTCGATTCCCGAGTTTTGCTCGAATATCACCTTCGGCGGAAGCGACGGGTCCGTGCTCTACATAACCTGTCAGGACAAGATTTACTCGCTAAAGACCACGGTCCGCGGCGCAAACTGGGCGCCCACGGCGACGATCCCGCCCTCCTCGACCCCGCCCGGCCAGATTGGAGATGTCAATATCAACGGCAGTATCGATATTGTCGACGCGCTTCTCATCGCGCAGTACTACGTCGGCCTGGAACCATCGAATTTCGAACCGGCTTTGGCGGATGTGAATTGTTCCGGCGGCATCGATATCGTCGACGCGCTTCTTACGGCACGCTACTACGTCGGACAGATCGATTCGTTCCCGTGTTGAGCCGGAAATAGTTGAAGATAACAACGATAATCTTTGATTTCGGCGGTGTCATCAGTCTGTCCCGGAATAAAAACAAAGCAGGGAAAATATGTAAAATACTTAAGATAAACGAAGAACAACTTGCATCCGTCTATCAAAAGCTTCGCTACGATTACGATTCCGGACTCATCTCCGCAAAGGAATACTGGAAAAGGGTAATCGAAAGACTCGATATCAAACGATGTGTTTCGGATAAAGAAATCAATGCAATCATCGACCTCGATCGGGCAAGCTGGATGAACATCAACAAGGATATGATCGCATTGATCAACGCGTTGAAAAAAAAGGGCTTCACCCTTGCTATCTTGTCGAATATGCCGGCAAATATGCTTTCCTTTATAAATAGAAAATTCAAATGGCTGGATTGTTTCGATTATCGAATTTTTTCCTGTGAAGAGAAAATGAGCAAACCACGTCGACAGGTGTTTATAACCGCGCTGAACAAACTGAATGAAAAACCGGAACATATTCTTTTTATCGACGATTCACCGGTAAACATAGAAGTCGCTGAAGGGCTTGGATTGCATACGATTCATTACAGGCATATTGACGAGTTGAAAAAAGAACTGTCTGAAAAATTCGGTGTTGACTGAGACGGTCCTCCGTCCCCGCTATGTAGGGCGTTCGAGCTTTCCGATCGTATACAGTTTCGAAAACAGGCCGTCTTTGTTGACGAGTTCATCGAAGCTTCCATCCTCCACGCATTTTCCGTTTGCGAAAACAAGTATTCTTTCGACGAGATTGAGGAATGAAAACCGGTGGGCGATAATGATCGCCGTACGGTCCCCGATAATACGCGGAAGGGCGTTGAATATAAGTGTCTCCGATTCGGAATCCAGGGCGGAGAAAGCCTCGTCAAAAACAAACATATCCGGTTGCTTGAGAAAGATCCTGCTGAGCGCGAGACGCTGGCGCTGTCCCCCGGAAAGGGTGACCCCGCGTTCGCCGATGACGGTGTCAAGCCCCTCCCTGAGGGAACGGACAAACTCGAAAGCGGAAGCGACCTCCAATGCCTTCTCTATTGCTTCATCCGGATACTCGCGCCCCAGCGTAATATTGTTTCTCACCGTGTCATTGAAAAGGAATTCCTCCTGCGGCATATACGCGATTGTCCGCCGGACGCTGTTTATCGTATAGGCATCTATTTCCCTGTCATTGAGGCGGATGACTCCTTCGGTCGGATGATAAAACCGCAGCAGCAGATTTACAAGCGACGTTTTTCCGCCCCCGCTGGGCCCCACGATGCCGATCTTTTCACCCCGCTTTATCGTCAGACTGATATGAGACAACGCCTCGATGATTTTATCCGGATGTTCGGGATCGGAAAAATGAAGGGAGACGTCGGAAAAAACGATTGATTGAAGCGGCGTGCTTACCGGAACGGCATCCGGCCGGTCAATGATCTCGGGTGGTTCGTCCAGTATTTCATACACCCGGTCGAGCGCGGCATACCCCGCCTGAAGATTCATGTTGAACCTGAGAAAATTGGTGACCGGTCCGATCACCCCGAAAAGGTACTGGATGTAAGCAAGAAGCGAACCCAGGCTGAGTGTTTCCTTAATGACGTCCGCCCCGCCGATACTCCATATGATAACGAGCAGCGGCACATAGGTGAAAAGGGTAATGATATAATTGCCGATAATGGCCACGCGTGACTGCCGGATGGTAAGGTTCGCGAGATTTTCACAGTGAAGCGCCGTTTCCCGTCCCTTGTTTTCTTCTGCGGTCTCGGCCTGAATGATCTTGATTGACGATATGTTTTCCTGTACTTTCCCCGATAGCTGCGCGAGGGCTTCCTGGAGTCTTTTGGTAAATATGTATATCTTTTTTCTCAGGAGTAGAAATACGGTAAGAACAACGGGAAGCACGGTCAGGCACAGTAATGAAATCTTCCAGCTTATCGTCAGGAGAAGATAAACGACAACACCGACACGGAAAAACGAACTTATGATGACGAAAAACTCGTCGTTGACAAGATTCTGAATATAACCGACGTCACTCAGCATACGGGAGAGGAGTGAACCGGATTGCCGGCCGGAGAAAAATTTCATGGACATTTTCTGCAGATGATGGTACAGGTCGATACGCACCCGGCAGAGAACCTTTTCTCTCACGGAAATACTGGTGATATTTCTCAGATATCCGATCGTCTGATTGACGGCATAAAGTGCGGCGATGACGCCGATAAGAAGGAACAGGTAATGTATATTCTTTTCGGGAATCGCTTCATCGATGATTGTCTTTTCGAGCATGGGAACGGGAAGCGTGATGAGCGTGGTGATGCAGATAAAACAAAAAAGAAGGATAATCTTCTTTATAAAGGGCTTCAGGTATGTAAAGAATTTGACAAACCGCCTCATACTACCGCACCAGTCTTTTCCCGAACCTGTCCCAATATACCCATTGTTCCGGATTCCGTATAATCCATTGTTCGAGTAACCCGCGGAGTTTTTCCGCCACAGCGGCATGGGCGCCGGATTGTGGACGGGAAGAACCGCGATCGCCGGTCTCCCCGGCAAAAACAGGCGCCTCACAGGTGAGAACAAAACCTCCGCCGTCTCTCACCATATACCACGGAAGAATCGCCGCTTCAGTCATACACGCCACCTTTACGGCCCCCATGAGTGCCGGAAGGGTAACACGCGCTTTGCCGAAGAGGGTGAATTGATATGTATCGGAACCGCCCCTCAGGACGTCCATGTTTGTCGAAATGATATTACCCCGATCAAGGGCATTAATCATGTCATGTGCGATATCATGGCCTTTTTTGTCGGTAAGGATGAAATACAACGCCGTATTGTATACGCGAACGGCTTCTTTTAGCCGTTTGAGGTTCTCCGGAAACCGTATCATATCGGGTTCAGTGCACATATGAATGGATCGGCCGGAAAAGGACGCCCTCGGGCGTGGGAAGGACGCCCTCGGGCGTGGGAAGGACGCCGAATCGAAACAGGCTTTCAGCATGGACATGGTACCCAGTATGATCGAACCAAAATGTGCTCCTAGAAGGATGATTCCCTTTTTTGAGGAAAGGGCACTGTCGATGTTTTCTTTTCCCCGGATCGTGACCTTCTTCTCGATAAGGTTAACGGTGTTTTCAAAGGAGAGGTTGACCGCGATGATATCTTCTGCCAGCTTGCGCTTGAAGTGATAAAGGTAGCCTGCAACACCTTTCCCCATCCGGGGAATATAGCTTTTAAAATATGAATCGATGGTGAGGGCAAGTTTCTTCATCATTGCGGCAGGGATGATCATGGAAACGATAACCCGCTGTAATATAAAGCGTGCGGCATCGAATCCGGCATGATTGACGAACGCTTTTATCAGTCTGTTCTTTATGAATGCTTCGGGATGTTTCATGAACGCCGCCGCTTTTTATCCTGCTTAAGCAGTTTAAGCTGCTTGAGTCCATCGGCTGTTTTCCCGGCAAGTCGCTCGATATCGGCAGTCAGTACGCGGTCCCAAAACAGTTTGCCGAATCTGGATCTTGAATACCCCGGGAAAGTGGCCCTCATCAGGTTGTCGATATAGTCTTTATAGACCGGTGTCGTGCCGACGGCATCCTCGATGGCTTCGATTACCTTTTCCGTCATGGAAACGAACCTGCATAATGCGGGTCCCGGAACGGCAATATCTCCGGTCAGGCTGTAATTCGTCGCGGGACAGAGCAGACTGCACATGTTCCGAACGCCGCATCGCGAACACCGGGTGTGATGGGGGGATGCTGCCGGTTGTTTGACATTAATGTAGCGCGATCGAACATGTTCGGAAAAACCCGATTCGACCGAACCGAGTTTTTCCCTGCGGTTTTCTTTATCGTAAAAGACAAACCTGTGGCACGGAAAAATATCCCCGTCGATATCGACGGCAATCATCGCAGCTCCCGCCCCGCAGAAAAAAGACGAAGAAGGATGTACGCTTTTGCCGGCCGACAATTTCCCGAGAAGGAGTATATCCGTCCAGCTTTGTACGAAGAAAGGATCGGATTTTTTCAATGCATCGATCCACATATCGGCACAGGCAAGCTGTTCGTTCAGGAAAATATCGTAGCTTCGCTCCGTCCATGAGGTCTCCATTACAGGTGAGAAGGCGAGATAACGGAATCCGTGTGCAAGGAAATACGCCACGTCCCTCGCCAGTAGTCCTGCGTTTTTCGGAAACACGGTTTTTCGTATGGAACAATTCGAGCCGTTTCCGGTTTTTTTTAGAAGCGAAAGGGTCCTTTCCACGTGGCTGAAACTGCTTTTTCCGGTAAGTGTTTTTCGAAATCGCTGTGATTCATCCGTCCCGTCGATACTCAGGGAAAGCGAGATGCCGTGGTCCTTTATGAAATGTATGGTTTCGGCCGAAAGCAATGTCGCGTTTGTCGGAATGGAAAAGGAAATCGCTTTTCCGGACGCCTCTGCTTTTGATTCCGCGTATAACACGAGGTTTTGTATCAGATCGAATCTGAGCAACGGTTCTCCTCCCCAGAAGCTGATATGAAGATAAGGTTCTTTTCCGGCGTGCCCGAAAAGAAAATCGATTGCCCTGGTCGCGGTCGGGGGAGAAATATCGCGTTTTTGCATCCCGGAGGCGAAACAATAGTCGCATTGAAGATTGCAGTTTTCCGTAATGAAAAGGGAGAGGTGAATAACGGGATTCATTGCGCGGCTTCTAACGTATCCAGGTAACGTAATGCCTGTTCGATTTCGCTTTTTCTTTTACCGTCGACGTTACCTGCTTCCGTAAAATAAAGGCGCGCCTGATCATACTGTTTTAATTCCATATAGGTTACGGCCAGGTCATAATACGAATCAAAATAAGTCGGATTCAGGGCGATCGATTTTTTGATGTTCTCGATTCCCTCTTCCGGTTTTCCGAGTCTGACCAGACAGAGTCCTAGTCCCTTGTACGCGTAATAGTTATCCGGCTTCACGGCAAGCGATTCACGGCAATTAAGCCGGGCTTCTTCGAAACGGCCCGTCATGTAATTGAGAAATCCGAGTACATCCAGACTGTAATAATCCTGCGGTGCCTGTGTAATGATTTCTTTGAAAATTTTTATCGCCGCATCATAATCTTTCAGCCGGATGAGTTCTTTTCCCTTTTCCTTTAGCTGTTTGATCGTGAATTCCATATCGCTTCCATGAAATTGTATCATGTCACCTTCGAATAATCAAGGCTTCTTCCGGGAAATGATACGGCGACTAAAGCAATCCCCGCATCGGGAAAGGTGGGGTGGTGTTTATACGGTTTTCGATTCAGAAGAAAAACCGTTTTTCGACGACACGGCAGCGTTTTTTAATTAATTCGGCAATCTTTCTTTTCTCATTAGCCTGTACCGATGTGAATTTCAAACCGACAATATTGTTGCCGTCGGTCCGGGTCTGCCATATCGGCATACATCTTCCATTGATAAATCCGATGTCTTCGGTGGCGAGCATGAACTCGTATTCTTTTGTTTTGTCAATCACGGATACGGTTTCTTCCTGTTCGATACACATGCCGTCAAGCGAAATATTTATTATCGAGGTCTTCGAGTATTCCGGCGTATCCGGATTTTTGAGGGTAAACATATATTGCGCTTCGGGAAACAATTCAAAACGGTGGGCGGCGATTTCCCTCATTTCATTTTCACGAAAGCGTCTGAACAGTTTTTCATTGATGATCCTCGCGTCGATATGAAGCCGCGCGGTCGTCTGAACGTTTTGTAATATTGAAATCGATACCTTTGTCTCGGATACATACCCATGGCGGTTGTACTTGATGTGTTCGACGTCTCCTCTGATGGTAATCGGATAATTGAGTTCGGTAAACCTCATGAACTCGACCCCGAAATTCGAGAGTACGAACTGGCATCCTTTCAGCGGTATTTTGCCGAAAAGATGTCCGCAGGCGATCATGAACTGCCGGGCGGCCTCGATCAGCATCATTCCGGGAAGATGTTCGTTCGGGTGTTCGAAAAAAAAGTAGTGGTATGGATTCACCAGCAAATTCGTATAGTAGATGCCGGTTTTTTCGATATCATTAGTCTTTTCGAGAATCTGTGAGATATGGGTTTTCGTCGCGCTGTCGATATAAGGAATCCGTTTCCCGAATACCCGATACAGGATCGTTTCATCCGGTTCGTAAAGGAATTGTTTCAGATACAAATTGTTGTTATACGCGCCCCTTTCATAATAGCGATGAATGACCTCGAGCTGTTCGTTGCCGAACCTCATCTCTGCCACCGTATCCGGGGTAAGGATCAATGGTATCCCGTTGAGTACATAAAAATAAATGTCCTCTCCCTCGAATAAGGGAGTCATGCAGTGGGGTTTATAATACGTATTGATGAGTTTGAGTTCATACTCGTCAAGCTGCGGGATCAGGACCGATTCATAAACGTATTTCGAAAAATATTTCGGTAACGCCCTTCGGATATTGCATAAAAATACGTTCTCTTCATTATATTTATGGACGTACTGTTTATCGATCCTTGCCGTCTGTAAACAATCTTCCTGCTTCACCGACATGACTTTCGCTTCCTTTCTTTTTGTAATCGCAGGCACCGCCGTTTTCGCCTGTATCGCGACCGACTGCCATCCTTTGAAATACACTTTGACCGTTATACGAAAAATATAGTAAAATGCACAACGCCGGACAATCAGGCATACTCTGAGATTTGTTTCATCCGTATTCCTAAGCATTTAAGGGTTTTTCTTAGTTTTATAGAATTTATACTTATTCTTTATCAGATAAACTTGACAGCAATTCGACAAGTAGCTAATATTAATTGAAGCATAACGTTATTAATTTGTATAAAATTAGGTTTATCGTTTTCAATCATTGTTCTTAGTTTTGTGTTGCAGGGGATGTGTATGAAAACAGTGGTCATAACCGGTGCCTCGTCGGGTATCGGATACGGCACGGCAAAGGCATTTGCCTCTTGCGGTAAATACCGGGTCTTCGGCAGTGTCCGCAAACAGGAGGACGGTGAACGGCTGAAAAAGGATTTCGGTCCGAATTTCGAACCCCTTCGCTTCGATATCACCGATCACGGGCAAGTGGCAGAGGCGGCTGAGTTCGTCGGAAAACACATCCCGGAAGATGAAACCTGCGGTCTCATCAATAACGCCGGCATAGCGGTCACCGGGCCCCTCATGCATCTTTCCGGTTGTGAAATGAGGAAGCAGTTCGAGGTCAATGTCATTGGACAGATGATTGTCACGCAGGCGTTTCTTCCTTTATTGAAAATCCGTAAAAGTAAAGTGCCGCCGGGCAGGATCCTCTTCATAAGCTCCTCGAGCGGCAAAATCCCGTACCCGTACCTGGGGGCGTATGTGGGAAGCAAACACGCCATCGAGGGAATGGCGCGAACACTCAGAATAGAACTTCTCCTCTACGGGATCGACGTTATCGTTATCGGGCCCGGTGCAGTCAATACCCCGCTATGGAAAAACCGGGATTCACTGGATATCGAGCGTTTTCACGGTACCGATTATTACGGATCATTGACTTCTTTCAAGGCCGGATTTACACGGCACGGAGAAAACGGTACCGATATTTATACCGCCGGAATGAAAATAAGAAGGATATTCGAAAAGAGACGCCCCCGCGCGCGCTACGCCCTCGTGAAACACAGCTTCGGGCGGTGGCTGCTTCCGCGCCTTATGCCGGACCGTCTTTTCGCCCGTTGCACGGCCCAAAAGATGGGGTTTTTGTAAATTGCGCCGTCTAGGGAGAAGGCGCTATCAGACGGGTTTGTAAACCCGGATATATTTTATGTTTTTTTGAAACGGAGTAAACAAATGAATATCATCAAAAGAAACAGCATAACGATTAAAATAATACTCAATTCCGTTCTGGTCGCATTCATATGCATAACCGGAACGGGATTTCTTGATTTTGTGTCGACCGATATCGCATTCAACAAGGTGACCCTCGAAAGTTTCATGTCTCATACGTTGCCGCGTTATGGAACCCATTTTCTTTCATTCTATATGATATACAATTTTATTCCCCTGATCGTCATCGCATCGATTATCATTTACCTGCTTTCACATCCGGTCCAGATTGTCCATAATATGTTATGCGACGGGAAAACCGTCAACGAAGTACAGTTTGAAAGGGCAAGAAAGAGAATCCTTCAGTTGAATGTTTTCATCCTGATTCTCAATTTTGTGAGTTTTCAGTTGGGCGCGATCATCTTTTTGTTTTCGGAAAGTATTATCAATGAATCCCATGTGTTTTTTTTAATGCTGTTCAATGTATCCTATCCTCTTTTGCTTGCTTTTATACAGATTTCCATAAACAACCAGATTTTACAGAAAACAAGAATCCTTATGAAAATTCATTATCTTCCGAAAAAAAAGAATTTCATGGATCTTTCGTTTAAATTCAAAAATATATTTTTACTGATCGTTTTTGGCATTTCATCGCTGTCCTTTATCATCTACAATCAGATTAAAATTTCAAAAACAGAGGCGGATTATACTCATGCGATCGAAACGGTGGTAAGAGAAGGAACGGATTTGCAAACAGTAGAGGAAAATTATCAGCGGGAACTCAAAGAATGGAAGAATATCGGCGGTACATTTCCGTTTAGAAACAATAACACAACCGGACGGATGGAAATGAATAACACATATTTTTTTCTTTCGTTTTTCATTTTCATATCAATCGGATTCTTTTGCATATTCGTATTTACACGCGAGACTAGCCAGCAGCTATCCTTGCAGAAAAGTATGATCAGCGAAATATTAAGCGGGAAAAAAGAGATGTCTGCGAGGATCAGTGTGATTCAGAACGATGAAATCGGTGAGTTAACCGAATCCATAAACAAATTTATGGACAATTTCAAATCGATTCTCCTCGAAGTATCGAACAGTTCGGTACGAATATCGGATAAATCATCGTTTCTTGATTCCGATATCCAGAACGCCTCGAGCGCGATCGAGGAGATGGTCAGTTCCATCAGACAGATCAGCAGCGATACGGGCGGACAAATAGGGGTTGTCGAAGAAACAAGGGCAAAACTGGCTTCGATCGTCAATTATATCGAGAAAATCACATCGAATATCGAAAATCTGTCGGGGTTCGTGAATGAAACGGCGTCGGCGATGAACGAGATGGCCTCGAGTATCGTATCGGTCAACAACATTACCGGTACGGCAAACGAACTCGCCGCCAATCTCGTCTTCGTGACAAAGGACGGGGAACGGCATCTGGAAAGGACACTGTCCGCCATCGACGATATCAAGAAAGCCTCCGGGAAGGTCATGGAAATCATCGAAGTATTGAACGATATATCGTCGCAGACAAACCTGCTCGCGATGAACGCGACGATCGAAGCCGCTCATGCCGGCAGTTACGGAAAGGGATTCGCCGTTGTCGCGGATGAAATACGAAAACTCGCGGAAAACAGTACCGTACAGGCAAAGGAAATCGCGAATCATATCGGCAAGATGTCTTCGCTTATCGACGAAGGGGTCACCCGATCGGTTGAAACCGGGAACGCCTTCGAGAAAATCAATACCGATATCGGGAATACGACAAAACTGATCAATGAGATTTCCTCCGCAATGGGCGAGCAAAGTTCGGGGACCAATCAGATTTTGTCGGTCATCGGCACTGTCGTCGATGCGACGGAAGAAATAAGGTCGCTTATTCTCGATTTGAAAGACGATCGGGAAAAGATCAAAAAAGACATCGAGGAACTGGTCATGCGCGCGCATCATATCAACTCTGCGACAAACGAACAGAACAAGGGCAATGAAGAACTTATAAAACTCGTCGAGAATGTACGGCTTGTTTCCGTTGAAAATATGGATATGGCTACAAATCTAAAAAAAATGGTGAGTCATTATAAAATTTAGGCGGAAAGAGAGAGAAATAAATGAATAACACCAATGTCACACATAAAACCGTCGGGAAATTCTACAACACCTCGATTGTGTCAAAATTCTGGGAGATGATTAAGAAAAAACATATGCATGTCGGCTATTGGGAAGCGGACCGGCCGTACGATCATGACCTGTATGAAGGGGCGGTCAGATTCACACAATACATGATTGATATGGCTGATATCGGTGAAAATAAATCCTTTATTGATATCGGTTGTGGATTCGGTCTCCCGGGAATATTGCTTGCAAAACAAAAACATTGCTCGGTTACAGGAATTACGGCAAGTGAATATCAGAAGGCGTATGCAACAAAGGTTGTTGAAAAGGAAGGATTGGGAAGCAAAGTAAAATTCCTGCTTGCCGATGCGAATCATTTACCGTTTGAAAGCGAGACGTTTGACGGCGGCTGGTTTTTCGAATCGATCTTTCATATCGGCCACGAAAATGCGTTACATGAGGCCTGCCGCGTCTTGAAAAAATCTTCGCGTCTGCTAATTGCGGATTTTATTAGAAAAGGAACGCTAAAAGAAGAGGATGCGGAATTTCTGAAAAAATACGCCGAAATACGTTCTGCGGTCTCACTTGCCGATTATCAATCGCTTCTTGAAAAGACCGGTTTTCGCCTGATCGATATCAGGGATATTACCGCTAATACAATAGAAAAAGAACGGTCGTGGGGCGTTCACCTTGAAATCATCGAACAACACAAAACCGAACTTCTGGAAATGGGAACTGAAAAAGACGTCGATTTATTAAAGTATTTTTTTACCAATCTGAACCGGATAGGCAGCAAAACAATTGGTTATTGTGTGGTAAAAGCGGAAAAAAAATAGCGGTATATACTCATTACACTCTATTGGTTTTTTAGGCACTGCGGATATATTGTCCGGGGCGATATCCCGATCAAAGAGAATAGGCGTAGTCGCGGATAAACGTATCGAAAGACCGGGGATCATTTCCGGTTATTTCCTTGAAGGTCCCCGTGATACCCTGCCTGAATCCGGCTTTTTCGAGGGCGAGTGAAGACAGTTTCGCTTCTATGACATGGTCCGGGTATTCCATTGCCGACATCATCTGACGGGCTTTTTCTTCGGGAATGTCCGAATAGAAAACCGCCTTTCCCGTCGCCGCCGAAATGCTTTTGGAAATTTCCGTGTAGGAGAGGGCTTTGCTTCCGGTGATGGAATAGCGTTTGTTTTCATGGGAACCCGGGCTTTCGAGAATAGCCGCGGCAAAGAAAGCGACATCCCTGGTGTCGATATAACTGACCCGTGCATCGCCGCAGGGCAGAAAGAGTCCGCCGCGGCTTTTAATCATACCGCCGTACTGCGTGACGATGTTCTGCATAAAGGGCGAGGGGCGGATGAATGTATATGCCATTGATGATGTTTCGATGATTGTATCCGATTCCTTATGCATGAGGCCGATGAAACTGGGCTTCGTGCTTTCGTCATAAGCGGTGATTTTTACGATCCTCAAAACGCCGCAAACGATCGCGGCATCGATACAATGTTTCGTAAACACGGCCATCTGCCTGTGGACGGGAAGAATCAGAAAAAGGGTCGTGATATCCCGAAACGCATCGCCCAATGTATCGGGTTTTCCGTAATCGATTTCAACAATATCGTCCGTCAGGGCGCGGAGGCGGTCTGCGTTTTTCGCGTTGTGGAGTGCGGCCCTGAAGCCTGTTCCGCGTTCCGAAAGCAATCGGGATACCTCGTATCCGATACTGCCGCCCGCGCCGGTTACCAATATCATCAGAATGCCTCCTTTTGGAAATACAATTGTCGTACTCCCTTTGTTGAAAAATAATGCATAATCGGTCAAGCGGCAAGGGATTTCTCGCTTTTATATTCCATTAATAATGCATCGGCAGGGTTATTATATCGGCATTAATCATATTGGGTCGGCAATACGCCCGCGGCTCCCCATTGATCGACCCGCTTTGAAAAAATAACTTGCATTACCTCCAAAGGCGTGTTATCATCGTGTATGCATGTTGCCGGGAAAATGACGAAGCATTGTCCCGGTCAATCGCCGTGGGTACGATACGGTGATATCAAAGAACTAATCAAGCCGGGTGCGGCCTGATTTTAAAAAGGAGCTGATAATGTCACGAAAGGAATTAAAGGAAATTATCGCATCGGTTATCGAACGCCTGCAAAACTGTGCACCGGCCCCCGCGTGCGGTGTTCTCTGGGCGGATGAGACCGTCGCGACGACAAAATACGCGATCGGTGAGGAAGATCCGAACCCGACAAAACCGCCGGAACCCACACCCACGCCCGTCGCGACGACAAAATACTCGATCGGCGAGGAAGACACCGTCACCACCCTCTACAGTGTCGGCGAAGAAGGGTAACTGTCGGCCCCGGTATTGCGGGTTTTCCTTGAGTATCGCAATATAATTATACTCTAAAATCCGGGCGGTTTCACCGTATTCGGGAAATGGCGTTGTGCTGAATCCGTCATGGAAAGTAAAAAAAAAGCTTGCAATGAAAATGAAAACAGGATACAATAAACCATTCCAAAAATGAGGAGCGATCAATGACACGAAAAGAACTCAAAGAAATCATCGTTTCCGTTATCGAACGATTACGGGAAAACGCACCGTCTCCTGCCTGCGGTGTTCTCTGGGCGGACGAACCGATTGTCACCACCTATTATGCAATCGGTGAAGAAGACCCCACCCCGACGGATGCCCCGAAACCGACTCCCAACGCGACAACACGGTATGCGATAGGGGAAGAAGATGTCGTAACGACCCTCTACGGTATCGGCGAAGAGGGCTGATTGCGGTAAATGCCGGATTGAAGGACCGGCATGGGTGAAAAACAGTAAATTATCAGACTCAGGTATATATCAAAAGGGAGAAGAGATAAATATGCGAATATCTTTTCTCCCTTGACAACGGGAAAGGGTATGAACGTATCCTTATTTTATAATATATAAAAATAGTAGTTTTTTTAATCTGCGCGAATAAAAATATTCAGTAAATAATTGGATGTTTCCCCACATTGTGATATATTCTTTAATTATACGATATATATAAGGAGGAAGAATATGACACGGAAGGAATTAAAAGACATCATTTCAAGGGTGATACACAAATTAAACGATGAAGCGCCGTCGCCGGCATGCGGATTGTTCTGGGCTGACGATCCCAATCCCGCCCCCGACCCCGATCCCGATCCCGCCCCCACGACACGGTACGCGATCGGTGAAGAAGACGCGACAACAATATATTCTGTTGGAGAAGAAGGCTGATCCGCAGAACTTTTCCGTATAGCGTCGATCAAAAAACGTGTATCATCCCGGACGATGCCCGTATCGAATCCGTTCCGGCTTGTCATTGAAATATTAATATGGTAGAATAATCCGATTCTGACCGTAAGGGAGATAATGTGCCGTTAACACAGGAAGAAAAGGACCGGATCGTCGAGAGGGTGGTGGAAATACTCAAATCCCCTCAAAAAAACGAATTAATCGAAGCATTGCGGAAAAGTGTACTCGAAAAGGAAGAACATGATGATGCGGATGAAATCGATGACGTCATCTATTCGGTAATTCAGGCGATCAATGAGTTGTACGGATAGACGAACGTCACCGTTCCGGTAACACCATGGCCTACTATTCAAAAGAAAACGCCAGACGGGGCCTGCCGTATCTTTATCTCTCCGTTATACTGCTGAGTGCGGCCGTGATCTTTTTTTACCGGCATTTCGAACAGTTCAATCCCCTTCGCTTCTGGTATCTTCTTCCGGTCTGGGTCGCAGCGGGCCATCTGCTTTGCGGTTTTTCCTACATGATCACCTCGCTTTCGCCCGTGAGGGGTATCGCCCTCGTCATCAACAGCGTCACCGTTTACGGAAAACACCGCTCGGCAGCGCATTTTCAGGTGGCCTTTTTGACGTCGCTTTTCGAAGAAATTATATTCAGATATTTCCTTCTCACGGTTCTCAATGAACTGCTCGGCAATCCGTTCCTCGCGGTCCTCCTTGCCGGTCTTGCCTTTACGGTCTTTCACTTCAGGTTCGGTTTTCACTGTACGAGTATTATCCGTTACCTCGATTTTTTTATTTTTTCCGTCACAGTCGGCGCGCTCAACCTTTCAACCGGATCTTTTTATCCGGCTTTCGTCATTCACGGCATCAGAAACTATATTCTCAAGGCGCTTCTCGTGACAAAGCAGGAATACGATGAGTTGCAAAAAAAAACAAAATAATACCATAGAGATGAAGTCAGTACAGTATTTCTACGGTTCTATTCCTATGATGACAAGCGGTACGGCAGGAACGCCTCTTCCCTGTCTGATAACATTGTACAATTCTCCCTCTTAATATGCGACGCCGGAACTCATTTGACTTTGTAAGGTTTTCATTGGAAGTATCTCGATTCCGACGTCAATTTTATCTCCAATATAAAAAGCCAAATGCTTTACAAACAGATCATATGCAACGAAAGAATATTTTCCAAACTGTACTTCTATGGCGATCCTTTCCTTTATAAAATCCGTTTGATTATAACTATAAATGGGAAGCTCTCCCATCGTTTCGATTTCCTTTTTCTGCTTCTCACTCGTCATTGTGAGTGTTTTTCTTATCAGTTTTTCACTTCTTGTCACCCAATAACTGACTCTGCTCTCTTTCCGGTTTTTTCCTTCTGATCTTAATAGTCCGGTAAATGATTTATTCATTTCTATCGGACTATACAGTAATTTCCCTTTCATCCCTCTCTCTTTGGAAATCTTTGTTTTGCATTTATCCGCGTCGACTGTTTGTATAACTTCTCTGATTTCTTCCCACAGGTTTTTCTTGTGGACGAGTAAAAATTCCAGTCCATTTAAATGTGAATATGTTTCTGTAATTTTCATGTTCCCACAGAATAATCTATTTTATTGTTTTCAAGAAATAATTCTTGCGTTTTAAACGTATTCCCGTTTTCTTTTTTTGACCATGGTGATACGGATAGGTTGCTTTTATCAGGATCATAAATCGGCTTATTAAGCGGCCTTGTCTTAAGTGTTCCGCTGACTTCCTGCCTGATTCGATTGATAGCAATATCGACATATTTTTTTATTAATTCGGAACCTATTCCTTTTCTGTCGTGCCTGACAGCGGCTATTATAGAGGTACCCGTACCCAGGAACGGATCAAAAACCGTATCGCCTTTGTCCGTCATCGCCAATACCAATCGTTCTATCAGGGCGACTGGAAATTGACAAGGATGGTCCGTTTTTTCAATATGATTGCTTTTGACATTTGGGATATTCCATACATCCCCCGGATTTTTTCCCAAAGGATTACATGAATATTTACCGGCGTTTGGTCCTTTATAATATTTTTTTGCCGGATATTTTTGAGGAACACGAACAGGATCGATATTGAATGTATAATTGTCTTTTTTAGTAAACCAGTTGATTGTTTCATATCTCCCTGAAAAACGCTTTGAACAATGGAGGCCGTGTTCAAAATGCCAGATGATCCTGTTCCTTAATTTCATGCCTAAATCATCGAAAACAGGGAAAAGAACGGTGTCCAGCGGTATAATGGAACCATTATCAATATAATTACCGACCTGCCAGCAAATACTTCCTTCAGGGTGAACTATACGATAACATTCTTTAATTATTTCTTTTTGTTGTATGATGTAGTTATTTAATGTAAGCTTTTTTGCTTAACATTTGTGTGGTTTTCCGTAAAATTGTACACTGACCTGCTTTACACGCCAAACAGCGTGACGGTCCGTCCGGCCAGGGCGGCCAGCTTCTTCTCCACCGTCTCCTCGTCGGTCCTTATTCTGGTTTCGATGCTCCCGATATCGGCTTTTGCTTTTTCGAGACAAAGCTTGCCGGTCGTTCCCGTGTAGGTCCGCGTCCTGATGATGTGGTCCGGATCGTATGAGGAAAGGGTTTTTATATTTTTCGCGGTTTCCCGGTAGGCTTCCCTGAAAGGAAGCCCTTTTTTTACGAGTTCCATCGCCGCGTCCGTCGCGAAGATATCCGGAGTAAATCCGGCGCGCAGCCTGTCCCCGTTGACCGTCATCGTTTCACAGGTAAGGGACATGATCCGGGTGCTCAGGACCGATTCACGCAGCCCCCTGATGAGGGGCCCCTTTGTCTCCTGAAAATCCCTGTTATACCCGGAGGGAAGGCCGGCGATCACACATTTGACCTGGGCGGCGAGTGAACAGAGTGTCTTTGCTTTCGCCCTGACGAGCTCGAGCCCGTCCGGATTTTTTTTCTGGGGCATGATGCTGCTTCCCGAACAGAGGATGTCGGGAAGCGAAAAATAACCGAACTCCGGCAGTGAAAAAAGGATGAGATCCTGTGCCAGCCTCGAGAGGGTGAGCATGACCTGTGTCGCGGCGTCGAGAATGACGGACTCGATCTTACCCCTGCTGTTGTTGACATAAAGTACATTGTTCTGGACCTTCCCGAAACCGAGCAGTTCGGAAACCATTTCCCTGTCGAGGGGAAGCGGCACCCCGTAACTCGCCGCTGAACCGAGGGGGCACATGTCGTTCAACCGGTACGCCCCTTTGAGCAGGTTCAGGTCGTCGACGAGTTCTTCCGCGTAAGCGCCCGCCCAGAGACCGATGGACGACGGCATGGCCGCCTGCATGTGGGTGCGGCCCGGCATCGGAACGAACTCGTGTTTTTCCGCGCACTCAAGAAGCCGCCCGGCAAGTTCGCAGCACGCCTTCCGGAAGACCAGGAGTCCCTCGCGTGCGTACAGTCTCAGGGCGGCGATCACCTGATCGTTTCTCGACCGCCCCGTATGGATCTTCTTTCCCGCCTCCCCGCATTTTTCGGAAAGGCGGTTTTCGATCGCCGTGTGGCAATCCTCATCACTCATCCCGACAAGAAAATCGCCCTTTTCCCATACAGCGATTATGGCCGCCAGTTCTTTTTTTAGGCCGGTCAACTCTTTTTGTTCGAGAATACCGATCGAGGCAAGCATGGTCGCGTGCGCCATCGAAGCGAGACAGTCCGAAGGCACGAGACGGCGGTCGAGGATGTAATCCTCGCCGACGGTGAACCGTTCAATGAGTTCGTCGAGATTGTAATCCTTTTGCCAGAGTTTCGCCACGGCCCTCTCCCCTTCTTATTGGCTGATTCGGATCATATTATACCCGCGGCGATGGCTTTAAGCAACCTCCGTCCCCCATGAAACGGTCATTCGGCACTAATTTCATTCACCACAATGGCAACGGGATACATATATGAATCGTCGAGGTAATGGGCTACCCCCTTGATAACGATGCCCTCGGCATTGTATTTTTTCAGTTTCTTGTAGTATTTGTTCCAGGCCTTCTCCGCCTCCGATCCTTTCAGAATGTAACCCAGCATGAAATCCCTCGTATACTCGTCCTCTTCTCCCGGTTTGAGAAGCATGACGCAGCGGTAATCCGATCTGGCCGCGATTGTCTCGAACCAGCGCTGCTTGTCCGGTCCCAGACCGGCTCTGAAAGAAACGGGTTCCCCTTTCATATCTTTCACTCCCTCAGTCCCCCGTTTAAAATCGGCGAACTCTTTTGTTTTATAATCATGGCTTTTCCCCTCGGCCGCTTCGGAAGCATAGGTAGCGAAATCGGCCCCCATATTGACACCGGCGCGACTCCCCGGTGCGGCAAGGTTCGGCGCCACCGCGGCGAGGGGGTAGGCGTGGCCGTAGTTCGACTTCCCCTTTCCCGGACCCGCCTGAAGCGGAAGACCGAGGCTTTGGCGCCATTTGTTCATTTCATCCATCTCGAGTTTTCCCGGTTCCGCCGCCGCGAAATTCGTGAACTTTTCGAAATAGTCGGAATCCGGCTTCAATCCCGGCGCTTTGGCCGTGTTGCCCCCCGCTTCCCAGAGCATATAGAACTCGGGTTCGTCGTTCAGATCTTTTAGGTCTTCCTCTTTCCACGCCAAAAGGTTTTTCCCGTCATCGTCCATAAAGTGGTAATAACCGCCCTGGCACTGGAAAAAGACATTGTCTTTCATGACCGTGTCCTCGTTTCCGAACCCGTTGTGAACGCCGTAAAGCTGGTTGAACATGAATATATTGTTTTCCAGGACAGTCCGGCCCTGGCTTCCGATAAAAACCGATGTTCCGCCGCCTTTATTGGTTTGATTCCATGTAAATCCGATGGTACAATTCTTGATCAGGATAACGGCGTTCTCCTGTGCGGATCTCGTGCTGATGCCGGTATAAAAGCTGTTGAGGACAAAAGTGTTCACGACCTCGTTTTCTTCTCCCTGCCATTTGCAGTATACGCCGACCCCGAAGGGATTGAGGATGATGCAGTTCCGAATCCTGACATTCGGACTCCCTGTTTCAAAAAGAGGGCCGGAAAATGAACCTGATTCACTGATGTCCCCCGTGTTCCTGTATTTGTTTCTGGTTCTTCCCTCGATGACAAATCCGTCGACAGTCAGGTTGGAATGATCGCCCTGTCCCGAAACGATACCGTTCGGAAGCCCGGTGTTGTCTCCCTTGTAATCCTCCGCCCGTTTGAGAATTGTCATGGAAGAAAAGGGATTCCTGGATGAAAAATCAGGCGAATATCCCCCTGCAAGCGTCAACGAAGGAACCTTGGCGATAAACGCGCCTGACCCCCCCTTTCCCGTGTAAACGCCTTCGGCAACGTGGATGACATCCCCCCGGATTGCCCGCTCCATCGCTTTCCATAACTCGCCGTAGGGCTCCTCCATGCTACCCTTTCCGGACGCTCCTGCACGGACATAAATATCCGCGCCGAAAAGGCCTGCGGATACAAAAAAGAAGGATATGACGAGTATCATTGCACGGATTGTGCCCGTTATCCCTGTCCTCATTTTCACCTTGGACCTCCTTGTTTTCGTTAAATTACAACTGCCATGTAAGTATAATAAAAAGATCATATTGTTTTCCACAAAAAGAGATCACTTGACTGTTGCTTTTTATTCCTTTTCCCCAAACTGACGATTGATCTGGAAGAAGTTTTTTAACTTAGCATCCTGCAGTTACCCGCGTATCCTCAAACTCACCGTAAAATCTCTATCAGGGCTTCATAGGCGGGCTTCGGGCCGTACGACCGGTCGAAAAGGAGCCCCTCATCGTAACCTTCGAAAAACGAGGGGATCCAGGAGTATTTGTCCGTCACCCCCCAGGTCATAAACGCGGTCACTTCGGGATAGTCGAGGGCGATCCGCATCACGGACGCGTATATCTCCGCCTGATGATCGAGTTTAGCCGGGGTGACCGGTTCCTCAATACGGACGTCGATCTCCGTGAACTGGACCTCGAGACCGAGCGCGATATAGCGGTCGATATTGCTGCGAATCGCCGTATAATCGGGGGTGTATTTCTCCATAAGGTGAAGCTGGAAACCCACCCCGTGAATCGGTATACTGTCGATATTAACCCATGCTTCGATGAGATCGTACAGCGCATCCGCTTTCGTGCTGCCTTTGGCTTCGTTATTGTAATCATTAATATAAAGGAGGGCGTCGGGGTCGGATGCGTGCGCCAGGAGAAAAGCCTGTTTTATCAGTGAATCGTCTGCGGGCGAGTCCGCCCATATGGAGCTTCCGTCATCGTTGTTTCTCAGCCCGCTTCCGTCGTCCCTGATCACCTCGTTCGCCACGTCCCACCATCCGATCTTTCCCCTGTAGCGGGCGGTGACCGTATCGATATGATGCTGGAGAACATCTTCCAGTTGTGAATAACTTTTCACCGATACCCATGAGGGCACCTGATTATGCCAGAGGAGGGTATGCCCCCTTACTTCCATGGCATTTTTCACGGCATAATCGATAACGGCGTCTGCCGGGACAAAATTGAATGTTCCTTCCAGGGGCTGGAGTGTGGTCATTTTCATGACATTTTCCGCGACCATGGCATTGAAGCCCAGTCTCAGGCTGTTGGTATAGCCCGTTTCATCGAACAGCAAAGGATTGACCGCCGCCCCGATATAAAGCCCGGCTCCATGGCACAGCGACCGGAGGGAATCCTCCGCCCAATACAGATCGTCGATAAAATAGCGATACGTCCTGTCCGGGCCTGTTGTGAACCCCACCTTGACGCCGATCCGGGTGACCGCGCCGTACACGCTTTCCGGATTCCCTCCGGTACCGTCATATCCCCAGGATTCCGTTCCATCGGCATATAATCCGATATCGAAGACGATATCGTTCCAGGACCCTTCCGGGCAGGAAAATCCCCTGCTTTGTATATTCGCGTCCGAACCGTTATAGAGGACCACCTGGATATAGTCTCCGCCCCCTTCCGGTGCAGACGGGACATACACGGAAACACTTATCATCGTACGGCTTGCATCCAGCGGGGACGTCCCGGTCGTTTCATCCAGGTTGAATATAGCCTGGTGCGATGTGTATTCATATGTTTCGTCGCCCAGCATTCCTGCCACTTCGAGCGACCTGTTTCCATGACGGGCCCGTTCGGTCGAAACTGAAAGCGTACCGCCCGTTGCGCCGTTTTCACCGTGGTTGTACACGGCATTCTCCGAAAGCCATTCACCGATAGCGGTATCGGTTTCGAAGGTAAACAGCGTCGATGCTTTCGAGAGGTCATCCGGGGTACCCGGATCCCCTGCAGGACAGGAGACAAACATTGTAAATGCGGCAATCGTCATAATAAGGCGGCAGCGAACTCTTTTCTTCATATACCTCCCTCTTTGGGATGTGTGTCATCCTTCCTTTAATATACAAAAAACAGAGGGGTGTTTCAAAATAAATTATTTTTTAGCCATCAACAATTTTTTTTATATGGCTGATATCGATGGAATCGACGTCCTTGCCGAATAATCAGAGGGTGTTTCAGGAAGAGACGATCTCAATAATGCGTTCGAGATCTTCCATGGAATAATAGGAGATCTCGATTTTTCCCTTTTGAGAAGAGCCTTTCAATTCGACCTTTGTACCGAAAGCCTCGATGAGTCTGTCTTCGATTTCTTTTATTTCCGCGGGCTTTTTTTTGTTCTTTTTCTGTTTCGACGGCTTTTTCGTCATAGACTTGTTCCCGGCCGCGATATCCGCGGCGTACTGTTCCGCGGCCCTGACCGAAATCCCATTGGTCACGATCTCCTGAAAAAGCAGCTTCTGGTCCGAGGGGTTGACGAGTGAAAGGACCGCCCTCGCGTGACCGGGGGTAAAGGCGCCCTCATCGAGTGCTGCCTTCATCGCCGCGGGAAGCTTGAGGAGTCTGAGGGTGTTCGCTATCGTGGATCGTTTTTTCCCCACCTTTTTCGCGATCTCTTCCTGGTTGAGATTGAAGGTATCGATCAGCCGGCGGTAGCCTTCCGCTTCTTCGAGGGAACTCAGGTTTTCACGCTGGATGTTTTCGATGAGGGCGTTTTCCAGTTTTTCCATAACGGAAAAGGTGCCCAGGATCGCCGGTATGGTCGCGAGGCCGGCAATCCGGGAGGCCCGTACCCGACGCTCTCCCGAAATGAGGATATAGCTTTCATCCTGCTGTTTTTCAGCGATAATCGGCTGGATCACTCCCTTCTCCCTGATCGAATCGGCAAGCTCGGAAAGACCCTCGTCGGAAAAGCTCTTTCTGGGCTGATACGGATTCGGTTTTATCGCATCGAGGGGAACTTCGATGATGGACCGGGTGTTGATCTGCTCGTCGATGTCCCTGAAGAGGGCCCCGATTCCCTTTCCGAGTGCTTTCTTAGACATGTTCCAATACCTCGTGTGCGAGTTTTTCGTAGCTGACGGCGCCGATGCATTGCCGGTCGTAGAGGCTGATCGGTTGTGCGTGCGACGGCGCTTCACTGATTCTCACGTTTCGGGGAATGATCGTCCTGAAAACCTTGTTCTTGAAGTAGGAGGTGACTTCCTTGACGACCTCGTTTGCCAGGTTTGTCCTTTTATCATACATGGTAAAGAGGATTCCGCCGATGTTAAGCCGGGGATTGAGGTCCTGCTGTACTTTTTTTATTGTCTTTAGAAGCTGGCTCAATCCTTCGAGCGCGAAATACTCGCACTGGAGGGGGATAAGGACATAATCAGCGGCAACCAGTCCGTTCAGGGTCAGGATTCCCAGGGAAGGCGGACAGTCGATGAGGATATAGTCATAGACATCGGGGATATGGTCGATCGCGCGCTTGAGGAAATACTCCCGTTTCTGTTCCTCGACAAGCTCGACGGTCGCACCCGTCAGGTTGATATTGGATGGAATCACGGAAAGATTCGGGATCGCGGTTTTGAGAATGACCTGCTGGGCGACCATTTTTTTCGTGATAAGCTCGTAAATGCCCGCCTGTTCCTCGTCCACCCCTACACTGCTCGAAAGATTGCCCTGCGGATCGAAATCGATAAGCAGCACACGCTTTCCTTGTTCTGCGATGTAGGCGCCAAGATTCACGGCAGACGTGGTTTTCCCGACACCGCCTTTCTGATTGGCAAAAACAATAATCTTTTTCATAGGCTGTCGACTTGTAACGGATACAATTCATATATCGTCAGTGACGCTGTACGATATTCATGTATAGCATGATTTAGTAAACTTTGTCCAGATATCGGAGTGATAAACAATATGTCCGTGTAGGAACGGGATTGCGGTTTTTATGGAGATTGAACAATCGGCTGTACCGGGTAAAGCGGGTCGTGGGAGATGGGGCGTCATGCGGTAAAAAAAAACCGGTTTTACCTTGATTTTTCACGCACGGAGTGATATGTTGTTCATAAAATGAACAATAAAAAGTGCGGCTGTGATGGGATCTATTGAAAAAGATATCGAGGTATTGAAAAGCATCTCCCTGATACAACATGTCAGACAGCGCGACCTTGCCGAGATAGTCGGACTGTCGCTCGGGATGATCAACGCGATCGTCAAGCGCCTGGTGAAAAAGGGGTGGCTTTCCATGAAAAAACTCAATAACCGTACGATCCATTATGCCGTTTCACCGGCGGGAATGAAGATCCTGACACAAAAAGGCTACCAGTACCTGAGGCGGACGGTCAAAAATGTCGTCTACTACAAGGAATCGATTGCCGGTTTTATCCGCGGGGTAAGGGAGAAGGGCTTCCGCGGTATCTGCCTTGTGGGGAAAAGCGATCTCGATTTTATCGTCAAACATTGCTGCCACAACGAGGGAATCGGTTTTTACCTTTCGCCGGAACGAACGGCGGACGGAAACCTTTTTTATCTTTTTTCGGAAAACACCCGCCCGGAAGAGAATGCGGACGCGGAAAAGAATACGGGCTACTTGAGCAGTATTCTGCTCCGGGTTTCGGTATAGGGCGATGGGGGGTGCGATGATCGGGACCGATATGAATTTGGTTATATACATTGAACGGGCAATCCCCGCCTCACTCGCGGCCGGGACGGTCATCCTCGATGTGTACGGGACGGATTTTGAGGTCGATTACAAGGAAGACCGTTCACCCGTCACGATCGCGGACAGAAAAAGCCACGAATGCATTACCATGGAACTTTTAAAAAACGGATACCCCCTCCCGGTTTTGAGTGAAGAGGGAAGGGATATACCGTACAGCGATCGAAAGGGGTGGGAGGTCTTCTGGCTCGTCGATCCCCTTGACGGGACAAAGGAGTTTGTCGGGAGAAACGGAGATTTCACGGTCAATATCGCCCTGATAGAAAACGAAAGGCCGCAGGCGGGCGTGATCCATGTTCCGGTGCGTGATGTCCTCTATTTCGCCGCAAGGGGTCTGGGGTCCTGGCGCCTCACGAATGCCCGGCGTAGACTCAAAGGCGGGGAACCAATCGGTCTTATTATTTCAATGGCGGAAAAACTCCCCCTGAAAGCCGGGCGCGACGGAGATACGACGGTGATAGCGGTAAGCAGATCGAATTTCGGGGGAAAGACGGAAGAATATTGCGCCTCTTTGGCGGAAAAAGGCCGCCGTATCCGGTTCATCCGCGCGGGAAGCGCCCTGAAGTTCTGTCTCGTGGCGGAAGGCAAGGCGGATCTGTATCCGCGCCTGGGGACGACGATGGAGTGGGATACCGCGGCGGGCCAGATTATCGCCGAAGAAGCGGGGGCGTCCGTAACGGTTTTCGAGGCGGGCGGGCCCGTGCGATACAACAAGAAATGCCTTGAAAATCCCCGGTTTATCGTGCGGGGATACGGCTATGATGAGAATGCGGGGTAAGAAGATGTCGTTATTTGTCATGCAGGTCGAGACAGGACAGGAACAGCGCTTTGTCAGGCAAAGCAGGTCTCTGGCGAATGAATATGATGCCGAGGTGATCCACTTGAGGAGAAAGCTGAAAATCCGCAGAAAGGGATTTCGGAGGGAAGTGGTGGCAAGCGTTTTTCCCGGCTATGTGTTTCTGAAGACGAATGCCGTACCCCCGCGCCTTTACTGGGGACTTCGAAAAAAACCGGGTTTTTTCAGATTTCTCAACTCGAACTATGACATCATGCCCCTTCAGGGCAGGGACAGCGATATTTTCTTCCATTTTTTCTCATACGGCGACCTCATAAAGGAGTCTCTGGTGATCTTTGATGTCGACAGCCGGATTGTCGTCCTCGACGGCCCGTTAAAGGGGCTCGAGGGAAATATCATACGGGTCGACAGGAGAAAAAAGCGCGCCAGGGTGCGGCTCGATGTGTATGACGAGTCGTTCGAGGTCGATTTCGGGTTCGAGGTGATGGCGGAGTCGAAAGCAAAGGAGAGAGAGGCGGCGTCCGCACTCGAAATCGCCGTGGTATAAGGCGCTTGAACAGCGGACGGACGATATGATATAAAAGGGCGGGGGAAAAAGGGTTCCCCCTGTTTGATTGAGTATGATACATACCGGTGTGATCCCGTGATAGTCTGTTTCGGCGACATCGTTTAAGGGAAGCCGGGCGAATCGACTCGGATGTTGGGGAAAGGGGGAGGTGTGCGGTTGGATTGAATTGTTGAAACTGCATGTTGCCACTAATTTCATTGAATGTTAGTATAAAGAAATAATCGTATGTATTCTTACTATTATTGAATTAATATTTTTGAGAGATTATATTGAATAAAGCAAAAAAACTTTCTATTGTTATATCTCATTACAATACCGTTTCAACGTTAACGACGCTATTGGATTCAATACCGGTTAAGGACGAGATCGAAATTATCGTTGTCGATGATAGAAGCGATCGACAAGCGGAGGCATATAAAGAAATTATAGATAACAGACATTATAGCCATGTCTGTTTCTGTAAAAACGAAACAGAAAAAAAAGGTGACGGAGTTTGCAAAAATATCGGTTTAAAAAAAGCGACCGGTGACTGGCTGTTGTTCGCCGATTCAGATGATTTTTTTGTTGAAAATTTTTATTCAATAGTCCATGAATATCTTGATTCAGATTTTGATGTCGTATTTTTTACACCGACAAGCATTTTTTCAGAAACAGGAGTTCTTGCCGACAGGCATATCCATTATAAAAAAAAGATTGCAGATTACCTTGCGGGAAAGGATCTTGAAGCGGAATTAAGACTCAGATATGAGTTTTATGTTCCATGGTCAAAACTGATAAAGAGAAATCTGGTTGTAAGAAACAATATTACATTTGATGAGTTACCCGTTGCAAACGATGCAATGTTTTCTACAAAGGTATCTTATTTCATGTCATCGTTTAAAGCCAGTGAAGAAATTATCTATTGCGTGACGAGAAATAAAGGCAGCTTGTCGACAAAAATAAATGAAGCGGCATTCGATGCAAGGCTTGGAGTCCACATCAGATATTGTCATTATCTGCAAAGAAGATTGAGTAAAAAGGATTTGTCTATTTTAAATCTCACCGGAAGAAGCTATTTGCTTAACGCTGTAAAGTATAAACTGGGATTTAAAAAAATTATTGAAATATATCTCCGTTTACGGGGTAATAATATAAAAGTATTCGATCTTTATATTTTTAATCCGTACTTTTTTATTAAACAGATAATATATCATTATCTAAAATTTAAGAATATAAGAAAATATCTTGTTAAAAAATAAACCTACAATTCACTTTTTTTTATCATATGTGTTTAACTTATACAAAATCAGGATTCATATTCAATGAAATCTCTTTTTAAAACATTTTTTGGCTTTTCGATTGGACCTTGGTTGTCGGCAATTATATCGTTTATCGCAACGCCGATTATCACCTGGCTTATTGTACCGGAAGAATTCGGCAGAGCGTCCATGTTTATACTCGCCAACAGCATTATTTCCTTTATCGTCCTGTTCGGACTTGATTCTAGTTACATGCGATACAGTATAGATATTGATGATGAGACAAAAAGGAAGATAATATTTAAATCAATATTATTAAATATATTTTTAATAATAATCTTATATATAATAATATATATATATTGGAATGTTTTTTCCAATCTTTTATTCCAGAACAATAACATTATTTATTTTGTATTATTGTTTGTCGCCAATTCCTTCACGGTACTTTACCGTTATGGCTTTATTGTTCTCAGGATGAAAAAACAAGCCTTGAAGTGTTCGATTATTTCCGTTTTTCAGGTAATAGTACAATCATTACTTACCATTATATTAGCCGTTTTCTGGCGAAAGATATTTATTGTTATTTGTATTGGATATATCGGCAGCATGAGTATCGCATTTTTTCTTTCGATCATATTCATGAAAGAATTCTGGTTTGCTGATAATTCAAAAAAGGGAAAACGGGACATTAATATCTGGCACTATTTCCTTTATGGAATACCTTTTATGCCCACCCATATTATTTTTATTATATTCGAAAGTATGGATAAAATGGCGCTTCGTAACTGGACGGATTTTTCAACTATTGGTGTCTATGCGGCAGCATTTAAATTGGTCGGAATTCTAAAGATTATCCAAAGATCGTTTCAAACATTCTGGATTCCCGTCGCTTATGATAAATACAAGGAAGATCCGGATGATAAGCAGTTCTTTATAAAAATTTTCGATATTATGTTCATAGTCATGTTTTTGATTTCGGTTGTATTTCTCGCTTTTAAGGATATCGTCATATTAATCCTCGGAGAAGGATATCATGGGGCAAGCATGATTTTGCCTTTTCTTATTTTAGTGCCTTTAATGTCGACGATTTCGGAAGTGACGTCGATTGGTATAAATATCAAGAAAAAAACAGGATGGCATATTTTTATATCTATCATTATTACAATTATCAATTTGATAGGAAATATACTATTGGTTCCCTTTATAGGAGCAAAGGGAGCGGCTATCTCGACCGGCATTTCATATATTGTTTATTTTATTTTGAAAACGACATTTTCACAAAAATATTTTAATATAAAATTTAATTTTAAAAAAACAACATTTATATTATTATTGTTTCTAGGATATGTTTTTATTAGTACCTTTATTGAGTTTTACTGGTATCATGTTTTGTATTCTGTTGCGTTAACCTGTTTAGGTATAGTTTTATACAAAAAACAAATATCAAACATCACTCAATCGTTAGTGAATCTGATAAAAAAAGGAAGCCTCAGTCCACGGGCGATTTTGAACAGATTAAAATGATATAGGAGTTGTTCATTGGGTTTTATGTTATCATTTAAAACAGTCATTAATTGCTTCCATATATTGATTGCTGATTATAGTAATATCAAAATCAATGACTCTTTTTATGCCATTTTTAATTAAAAAACATGTCATCCTATTATCGCTTAGAATACTTTTAATGGCTTTTGCAATCTGTGAAATATTACCGACAGGGACTAAAATACCGTATGGGGAATATTCTACAGTGGTTATCGTTTTCTTTTTATTGATCGTCTCAGGCGCTAATATTTCTCTGGGACCGGTCGGACAGTCTGTCGAAATAACCGGAGTTTCACAGATCATCGATTCAACGAGTACATTCGCAAATCCTTCACTTGATGAGGTAAGCACCAGTACATGAGATCTTTTTATATATTTATAAGGATTTTTCACAAAACCGGTAAAATGAACGTGTTCTTGTATACCTTTTTCTTTTGCTTGTTTTTCAAGTGTATTTCTTTTCGGACCGTCTCCCATGATAATTAATTCAATATCATTTTCTTTTCCGTTGAGTTCAATATAAGCCTTAAAAAGATCTTCAACCCGTTTTAATGCGACAAGACGTCCGACAAAAATAATATATTTTTTTTGTTTCTTAAAAATAAATTCATTTACCGGGATTTTTTCGCGTGCAGCTTTTTTAATGTATCCGATTTCAAAAGGATTATAGATAACCCTTATTTTTTTTTCATCTCCGATCAATGAAGCAATATCATGTTTCATGCCGCGCGAAACACAGATGATCGAATCTGCGTTCGTATAAAAAAAACGAATAAAATTGTATTTTATTAAACCGGTCACACCGGCTTTCTTGAAGACACCTATTGTTCCATGATTGACGATCTGGGTTTTGTGTTTCGATCCGAGAATTCTTGCGAGGATATTGACATAATTCGCGCGATACAGGTGGCTTTGAATTACATCGATGGCATTGGCTTTAGCCAAACGCTTTAATCGAAAAGCAAAAATGACGAGCCATATTGTCTTTACAAGAAGATTTTCTTTTCCTGTAAGATGCGATAAATAGGTGATTTTTCGATCGATGTTATAATAATCATTTTTTTCCATCGAAATAATGTCGATATTACTTTTTTGAGATGCAATAATATGCTGAACGATTGTTGTAACAACACGTTCCGCACCACCGCTTGTAAATGAATTGATTAAAATCGCACAACGACCAAAATTATTGTTATAATTGTATCCATGCATTTGGGTGTCTGTCCTTATTTGCTTTGTCTCCACGATTGTTCCATCGCCGGGGAACAATAACGATTTTTTTTGTGTTTTTAGAAAGCCATGCTCCCCACCAGCTGAATGTACTGTTGGCAATAATAAAATGTTTACAATGACTCATCGCATAAAAATCATCGAATGTGGCGTCATGCGAAACCGGGTACATAAAATGCATCGGGAAATCGATTTTAAAATTTGATTTTACCCAGTCAAGGTCATTGGAGAAAATAAAAAAAAACGGGTCCTTGATTCTCGAAGCGATGAAGCGGACAGCCTGTACATAATAATCGATTCCGCATGTGCCGAATATTTTTTCTGTTTTTATATTTTGATAATAATCGCCTCGGCGGAAATGAAGACAAACTGAATTCATGCTGGCTATTTTATGTAAAATTTCTTTTTGCGTTTTCAGGGGGTTAATAGAAAAACTAAAATCTTTCCGTAACTCCATTTCGGCATCTTTAAAATAATGTTCACTCTGCCAATAACCTTCAAGAAGCACTTGGTCGTTTATCGCAAGCATTGCAGGGTCAAAAGCCTTGTCTTTTTTCTCAATAATAAATCTTTTACGGGGAACTGGAAGATATTTGTTTATCATTCTGTTTATCTTTTTAAGTACCGGATTTCTGAAGTTACCGGCAAACGCTTCTATTTCCTTTCTGGCAGCCGTATCGACGTCCATCGAGAAAATATGCAATCCGTATTGTGATTTGTTGTTGTTCCGTTCATACCATGATAAATCGAGTTTGAGGTTCGTCTTCAGGCGCAGGGAGAGTGCTCTCCCCATAGCATATTGAAACATCTGGTTACCCAAGCCGCCTTTAATGTGTGTAATAATCATACATACATCCGTATAAATTTTTTTTAATGCTTTCAGAATCAGTATTATTTAAATTCATTGATAACTATAACCTTTATGATTATTATCATATTTATTGTCTTCTGTGAAGAGATAAAGAGACTGCATTGTATAATTGAACAATTGATATAATTATTTAAATTCATTATTATAGTAATAATTATGAGAGTTAAATTAACATTATCATGTTTATTTTCTTTGCTGATTCTTTCGTCATGTACCAGTATTAGGTTACCGGACAGAGAAGTGTCCATGAAAAACGGATTGGAACGTCAAAGACAATTTATAGAAAGGCTTTTTGGCCCTCTTGATACAAAAAGGCATCGGAAGATAGATGGAAGAAAAGGTGATGAATCCGACATTGTATCCGCCGCGTGGTATGGCTTTGATACCAATGATTCAACACACATTTTAACGTCTGCACTCAATTCGGGAGCCAGCTTTATACTGATTCCTGATATGGGATCACCTTGGTTTACCGAACCACTTTATATCAACAGCAACACGACAATCGTTCTGGAAGAAGGTGCGGAAATCCATGCGAAACAAGGATCGTTTCATAAAGGCGGTGCTTCGCTTTTTAATCTTGTCAATATCGATAATATTACTATTTATGGTTATGGTGCCCGGATAAAGATGCACAAGGATGATTACAGAAAACCCCCGTATAAAAAAGCCCAATGGAGGATGGCGATCAATATAAAAGGCTGCAAGGATATCTCTATATTGGGGCTGACCGCGGAATCAAGCGGAGGTGACGGGTTATATCTTGGAAGCGGCGACCGCGGCTTCAATGAAAACATCGTTATAAAGGACGTTACTCTTCGCGATCATTTCAGGCAGGGTATCAGTGTCATTTCCGCGAAAAACCTTCTTATTGAAAACACTGAAATGTCCTATACGGAAGGCCATTCACCCGCAGCAGGGATTGATTTTGAACCGAACAAACCTGATGAAACATTTATCAACTGCACGGTCAGGAATTGTGTTATCCGGAACAACAGCGGGCCAGGCATCCTGATTTGTGTTAAGGCCCACAATGAAGATACTGTTCCATTTGATATTACTATAGAAGATTCGTATGTTTTCAATAACTTTATCGCCATCCATATTCTCGAAAGCAAGAAAATGGCCGGGGGGACATTGGTCCTGCGAAACACCATTTTAAATGGATTCCAATTTATTCCTTCAATTGATAGCTTGAATATAATCAAAGAATAATGTAATTATTATAAAGCGTTTTTCGATCAGTTCAAATATATTTTGCTTTTGAAAAATATTATTATTTGTATGTCGTCTTTTAATATTGGTAAGAGCAAATTGTCAGTATATATCTCACAAAAGGATAACAATCATGAAAAAGTGTCTTTGCGGCTTTATTGTACTACATCTATTATCTTTGTATTGTTACAGTCAGAACTCCTGGATCCTCCCCATCGATTCCGAATGCTATAAACGGGCTGAAGAACTTTTTATCAATTCCTGGTACGTCCCCCCCCTCGATGAAACCCCGGTTATTGCCGGTGACCTTATCCTTAATCTCAATCAACTGGCTGAAAAACGCGGAAACAGCTTTATCAAATCCGAGATCGACGCGATCACGGCCGGTATAACACTCCCGGTTTTTGGATTTTTTACACCGATCGTCGAAACGGCCTTTTGCGCGGCCTTTGACAGCGAGCCTGGAAGGCTTCGCGAGATCGATACAAACGACAACAAATCGATGACCGCCCGTGTCGTCGATTTCACCTATTTTTACGACATCGAATCGATCCCTTCTTTCCTTACCATCGGATTTATCGCACAGGGCGGGGGATTTTCCATCCTCTTCGAACCCGAACTCAGGTCGTCGCACACCTACATGCTCGAGTATGATTACCTTCTGAACGTCCCGCTCGATATCGTCAGAATCGACCAGAACATTCCGTACCGGGGCATTGCAGCGTATTATCATCCCCCGTTCGAGGCACGCTTCGGGAGGGACAAACTGAAGATCGGACCGGGAAAATGGAGCACCCTGACCCTGCATCAGCTCGTCCCCTATTACAATTATCTGAAAGTCAGGTTCTTTTGGGATTGGTTTTCTTTCTCGTTTTATCTTCTCCAGCTCAACCCGACGATTTCGAAGGATGAAAGCGTCTATCTGGATGATTTATATACAAGCGGTTCAAACCCGGAATACAATGCCGGCGCGAACGGAAAGGCATATGTTGACCGTTCGAAATATTATGCCCTCGCACGGCTGTCGATCACACCGTTTCCCTGGCTTTCACTCAGTGTCATGCAGACAAACCTCATCGCGGGGAGAACTCCGCTTTTTTCCGATTTCAATCCCTTTTCCGTCTACCATAACACCTATGCTGAGGGGGTGTATTCCGTTCCCTTTAACGCCTCCCTCACCGTTGTCCCTTATCGCGGTGTGAAACTGTACGCCGACTACCTCTTTTACGATGCGGTGCTGGGCGACGAAATTGAACGGGCAGACAACCCGATGGCCGCCGCATACCAGGCGGGATTTTCCCTCCTGTCGCAGCCCTTTTTCAACCTGGGGCCCGGAAGGTTCAGGCTTGACGGAGAGTTTGCCCTTGTCGATCCGTGGGTGTACGGAAAGTATTACAATCTGAGAAAGTTCACCACGAGGATCATCTATGTCGAATCATATCATGGACGGTACTGGGTGGATTTCCCCCTCGGATTTTACCTCGGCCCGGATGTGGTCGATATCAACCTCGCCCTCGCATATGGCGTTCCCGGAAAATGGGAGGCGGAACTCCACTGGAACAGAAACGGGAAAGGGGAAATCGATCTTTACGGCTGGGATGACGGCAATGATTATTCATACATCGGGGAGGACGGGTATCCGTTAACCGGCGCTCCGACCGGAACCGCCCAGTGGACGGAGAATTTCAGTGTCTCTATCTATTACGAATTGTTTAAAAACGTAACGATTGGCGGCTGGTACCGGCTGCGGGTGGTTGAAAATCGGTTTAATGAATCAGGAGACGGCGGTATATATCATTATACAGGCATCCAGGGGACATGGAAATTTTATTAGACCGTATATTATTCCGATGGGCTGGATTGTTTTATAATTCTGTGATATTATATAGCGGGAAAAAAGGATAATCCATTAATTCGATCAGTATCGATGATGTGATATATCTGATTGTTTTTTTCCTAATATAGATGGATTATCCATCCATTTGGAAATAAGCGATGATTCAGATTTAAATACTGAGATATAAACACTATAAGGAGATCTTGTTAACGTTGAACAATTCCGATATATCAAAACAAGGAAAAAAAAGAATATCACTATTTGATATAGTATCCATATTTGTAAACCAGAGATGGTTTATTGTATATGCTACGATTATCATTAGTGTACTAATATTTCTTTTTGTTTTTATCACAAAAATCATGCCGCCAGATTGGCCAGTCAATATAATGCCGGATTATTACAACCCGCAAGTCGTTATAAATATACAGGAACCGGGTAGTTCGATTTTAGGAAAAAATACAAGTGCAAGTGCTATTACAAGTATGCTTGCAAGCGGCGGAGTATCGACGACAAACCGGTATATTGAATTGACGGAGGTTATCCTGAGGGGAAATACAGTTAAAGATAGGCTTATCGATGAGTTTCATCTTTTGGATGATTTGGATATACAGTCTAAACAGGAAAGTTATGAGGCACGAAAAGGAATTCGAGAAGACCTTGATAGGCAGTTTCACATGAATGTCAGTAAAAACGTTGGAAGTACCTTGTTTTCCATCTCATATAGAGATATAAAAGCCGAGTTTTCCATGCAATTTTTAAACAGAGCAATCGAGCTTGTCGAAACCCGTTTCAAGGAGCTTACGTCCGGCCAGGTGATGCGGCGAAAGGCTTTTATCGAGGACCGTCTGCAGGCTGCGGAAGCGGATTTACTGAAAGCTCAGGACAGGATGATCCGGTTTCAGGTTACCCACGGGATTCTCGATATTTCAAATCAGGCAAGGGAACAGACGAACCTCATCGCGGATTTAAGCGAGGAAGTCATCAAGGACGAACTCGAACTCGAAACTCTGCTTGAATACCTCCCGGAAAATTCATCGAAGGTCGTTCTCTCAAAAAACGAAATCACTAAAAAGAAGAAACTATTAAAAGAATTGAAAAAGGGTTTTACGGATTCGACCGTTAATGTCATCCCAGAAAATCAGATACCTTCACTCACAACCGAATATTTTAATCTCAAAAGTGAAATGGATGTGCAGGCCAGGATATACAGCACACTCCGCGAGCAGTATGAGTTGGTAAAAATTGAAGAAAACGACAATTCGCAGATATTTCAGATAATCGAGCCCGCGGAGGAATTGAAACTCAAGTCGGGTCCATACCGCGGAAGAATGTGCCTATTCGGAGCAGGCGCTGCGTTCTTTTTTGCTATCGCTATGGCTTTTGCACGAGAATATTTCAGGAGCCTGAAAAAAAACCCGGTCGAGGCGGGGAAATGGGAAGATATAAAAAGTCAGTTTAAATGGAAAAAGAAAGATAAAAGAAATCGATAATGATTAAACCGATCAACTATGGATATCATTTTGGTTTAAATAATATGAGGATACTGAATGAGTAAGAAAGCACTCATTACCGGTGTTACCGGACAGGACGGGGCCTTTCTCACGGAATTCCTTCTCGGGAAAGGGTACGAAGTACACGGAATAAAGCGACGTTCTTCCTCGTTCAACACGGACCGGTTGGACAGGTTTTACAGGGACCTTCACGAGAAGGAAGTGAAGTTCTTTCTCCATTACGGCGACATGACGGATTCCACCAACCTTATCCGTATTATCCAGAGTATCCGTCCGGATGAAATCTATAACCTAGCCGCGCAAAGCCACGTCAAAGTTTCTTTTGAAACGCCGGAATACACCGCCAATGCCGACGCGGTCGGGACGCTGCGGCTTCTCGAAGCGATACGGATCCTCGGGATGACGGACACGGTCCGGTTTTACCAGGCTTCGACAAGCGAGATGTATGGAAAATCAGGAACGATTCCCCAGGACGAACGGACGCCCTTTTATCCACGAAGCCCCTACGGCGCCGCGAAACTCTACGGTTACTGGATTACTGTCAATTACCGGGAGGCCTACGGTATCTTTGCTTCGAATGGAATCCTTTTCAACCATGAAAGTCACCTCCGCGGCGAAACCTTTGTAACGAGAAAAATAACTAGGGCGGCCGCGCGGATAAAACTGGGATTGCAGGAAAAGGTATATCTCGGCAATCTATGCGTACGGAGGGATTGGGGATACGCGGGCGACTACGTTAAGGCAATGTGGATGATGCTTCAGCATGAAAATCCGGACGATTTCGTGATCGCGACCGGTGAAAGTCACACGGTCAGGGAGTTCGCCGAATACGCCTTTAAAGAAGCGGGAATAGCGATCGAATGGAAAGGTACCGGCGTCGACGAGAAGGGAATCGATACGTCAAGCGGTGATGCCGTGATTGAAATCGATCCCGTTTACTTCCGCCCCACCGAGGTCGAGTATCTTCAGGGCGACAGCGCAAAGGCAAAAAAGGATCTGGGATGGGAAGCGGAAATGGGATTTCAGGACCTTGTCAAGCTGATGGTGAAAAATGATATCGAAGAGAATAGGCGAGAGGTTTATCTTAAAAACGGCGGCTATGAAATAAAACAGAGGAACGAGTGAGGATGTTTTTTTAATAATGTGAAACTTTATTTTGGTTGCGATTAAAACCGTAAAGATCGAAATATATAGAATTACTTTTAAGTATGTCCTCGCTTTTTGTGGTTTACTTATACCTAACCTGAGCGATTTTTGCCTATTGAAAAAAATACATCCTTGTGGTGAAATAAGTTAGCAAAAAACAAAAATCACCCAGGAGG
>JAFGHO010000021.1 GCA_016930085.1 Spirochaetales bacterium | reverse complement strand
TTTATGAAAACGTTACCGTTTATGAAAACGTTACCGTTTATGAAAACAGCTACCGTATCGGTCGCGACCTTTTATCGATCACGCCTCACGGATAACATTCGTCCGGCCCGATGCAGCCCGCACAATCGTTGACGACACTGTCGCATATCCATGTGTTGTTGTTTTCGTTCGATTCCGCGATGTCATCGTCCGGATCGGCAAAAAAGGAAATGACGTAGCTCAAGGGGTACTCCCCGCCGTCAAGGGGTCTGGTATTGATCGAACAGGTAATACAGCTGATCGCAGAACCCTGCGGGAAAACCGCCATTTCGCTAGTCGTATGCTGCACGCCATGGTCCGAATAGGCATATCCGGTGAATATGCTTACCGGAACGGATGCCGCGGAAAGACTGCCGCCGCTTCGCTCGACCCAGACATAATACCGGTACACGGTACCTGAAGTGCTTGAATACTGGAATTCACGAAGCACATTGATTATGGCGATATCGGGCTGCTGGGTCGGTCCCGGAGTGGTATACGGCGGCGGAGTCAGGGTGGTGAAGGGCGGTGGTGTGAGAGGCGTAAGCGTCGTGACAGGCGGAAAGGTATACACCGGTGTGACGTCCAGACCGAAAGCGAGGTGGCCGGATAATACACATACGAAAAACACCAGACAAAACATGCAATAATATTTTTTCAATGTTACTTCCTCCTTGTTCAAATACATACCACAAAACCGGTGAAAAACAATATTAATGCAAATTTTTTTCTCATAACGATACAGAAAAACAGGACATTGTTTTTATTTAACGATCATAGGTAATTGATCCTATATGAAATAGGAAAAAACTCCGATTGACCGCACATACTTTTATTGATAACCTGTATCATAACAGTAAACTGAACGATAGAAAAACGGAGGTGATTTTAAAAATGACAACAAAAAAAACAACTATATTAACGGCAATCCTCATGTTCTGTATACCGTTCGCACTTATGGCGCAGAGTTATTCCGACGCGCTGACCAAGGCCATTCAGTTCTACGACGCCAATAAATGCGGACCCGATGTCGCGTCGAACAATGTCTTTTCATCCTGGAGAGGCGCCTGTCATACGCAGGACGGAAACGATGTCGGTGTCAATCTGACGGGAGGCTATCACGATGCCGGCGATCATGTCAAATTCGGCCTGCCCCAAGGCTATACCGCATCGGTGCTGGGATGGGCGCTTTACGAGTTCCGATCGGCATTCGACGGCGCCGGCGCAACGAACAAACTCCTTTCGACACTCAAATACTTTACCGATTACTTTATCAAAAGCAAATCCGGTTCGCGTTTTTATTACCAGGTGGGCGAAGGCGAGGCGGATCACACCTACTGGGGCCCGCCCGAAGAACAGGACCCAAACCGCCCCACATACGCGTGGGCTGATTCGAGCCATCCGGCCACGGACGTTCTCGGTGAAACATCGGCCGCACTCACATTGATGTATCTCAATTATCGGAACACGGATTCCGGCTACGCGAGCCAGTGTCTTTCCCTTGCCCGCGACCTGTATACCATGGCAAAAGGCAATCTCGGTTACGGTGAGGGACAGTCGTTCTATCAGTCGAGTTCCTATTACGACGACCTTTCCTGGGCCGCGACATGGCTGTATGTCGTCGACGGCACATCGAGCTACATCACGGACATCAAAGAATATCTTTCCCATGCCACGCGAAACGGCGACCAGCCCCTTGTCCAGAATCACTGGACCATGTGCTGGGACGATATGGGCCTCGCGGTCTGTACGAAACTCACCCTCCTGACCGGGGATTCTGCATTCAGGAACATCGTGGAAGAAAACCTGGAATACTGGATGAATACCCTCACCACGTCGCCGGGCGGCATGAAATACCTCCACAACTGGGGTGTCCTCCGTTACAACGCAGCCGCCTCGATGATCTCGCTGCTTTACTACAGGGAGACGGGAAACCAGGCTTACCGCACATTTGCAACAAAACAGATCGACTATATACTCGGTTCGAATCCCGCCAACATGTCGTATATGATCGGGTACGGCTCCAACTGGCCGACACACCCCCACCACAGGGCCGCGAACGGGTATACCTATGCGAACGGCGACAACCAGAAGCCCGCGCAGCACACCCTTACCGGCGCCCTTGTGGGAGGTCCCGATCAATCCGACAATTACGTGGACGACGTCAACCAGTATCAGTATACCGAAGTCGCCATCGATTACAACGCCGGACTGGTCGGAGCGCTCGCCGGACTTTTGAGCGGCTCTTCGAGTCCTACATCGCCGCCGGCGCAGACAAATCCTCCGGCGGTCACAAACCCGCCTTCCGTTACCAATCCGCCGTCACAGAACATCGGCGACGTGAACTCGGATGGGAATATCAATATCGTGGACGCGCTTCTTGTCGCGCAGCATTACGTCGGCCTGACCCCCTCCAACTTCAATCAAGCAGCGGCGGACGCGAACTGCAGCGGCAGTATCGATATCGTCGACGCGCTGGTCATCGCCCGCTACTATGTCGGGTTGATCGATCATTTCTGCTAAACGCATTGAAACGGGACGCCTCAGACCCGATGACGAAAAGCTTTCCATGGCCGGCTATCAAAGCCGGCCTTTTTTTTCGCACACCTTATCGGTCTTTTATTCTTTCCATTCTATTGAAACTGAAACAACCGGCGGACTATAATGTCATTGTAACACCGCCCGGAAAAAGATCGGAGAAAGCTTAATTATGTTAGAAATAGATACCAATGAGAAGCTGCATTCACTGCTTGCAGCCGGAGACTCCATGTACCGGATCATTTTCCAGGACATGGACCTCATTCCGTTGACGGAGCAACTGAAAGGGAGAGAGATTACGGAATGTCTTTTTCTCGGCTGCCCGATGAGCAGGGAACTCGAACAGACGCTGAGAGAACGCGGCAATCTCATATTCCCCAATCTGAAAGTCCCTTTCAGACCGTACAGGGGGACGCTTTACACGGCGAACGAACTCTACCGGGGTTTTGATCCCGAAAAACCCGATACCATTGAAAACACCCCCGATGCGGTCATTTACCGCCATTATCTTGAAACCGGCAAGGACACGCCGCCCAGCATCTATGAATCGATCGCGCGGCGGCTGCACGATCATTCGATCACCGACGCCCTGCACGATATCACCGACGCGGTACCTGAAAGGAACATCGTCGCCGTTATGGGGGGACATTCCCTCCTCCGGACGGATCCCGATTACCGGAAGGTGGTGATGCTTTCAAAAAGTCTTGTTGAAAAAGGATATTTCATGCTGAGCGGCGGCGGACCGGGCGCCATGGATGCCGCGCATCTCGGTGCATGGTGCGCGAAACGGGAGGAAACCGAGGTCGATGATATCCTCGGTCTGCTTGCCGGCGGCCCCGACTATAAAAACAGGGAATGGCTTTCCGCCGCATTCAGGGTGATGGAAAGATACCCGTGCAGGACCTTTGTGTGCCGCGATATCGGAATTCCCACATGGCACTACGGACATGAACCGGCCACCCCCTTTGCATCAAAGATCGCGAAATATTTCGCGAACAGCGTCCGGGAGGAAGGACTCCTGGCCCTCGCGAAGGGGGGAATCGTCTATACGCCGGGAAGCGCCGGTACTATCCAGGAAATATTCCAGGACGCCGCGCAGAACCATTATTCCTCTTACGGATTTCCCAGTCCGATGGTGTTTCTCGACACCGCGTACTGGACAAAAACAAAACCGGTCTATCCCCTTTTACGGAAACTCGCGGAAGGAAGACCGTATGAAAAACTCCTCTCGATTACCGACGATTCGGCGGAAGCCGTCCGCGCCATCGAACGTTTTTCGGCCGCAGTATGAGGTCATCCACACATTGTGTTCATTATATATTATGTTACGTTCCGCCCATATGCAGGGGGGCAGTCAAAGCGTGAGAAACGGTACATCTGCCTCAAAGGAAGAATACAATTCAGCCCCGTTCGGCCTTAATGTCACAGATTATCGAATTAATGTCCATCGTTAAAAGTATCGTTTCATCTTTCGTATATTTTCCCGTCCCGGTAATCTTTAGACTTATTGCATTGATTGCTATTTTTCCTTTTACAGCGATATCCCCGTTCTCCTCGATCAGGCCGCTCAGGATGACAGGTGCCGGGCCCATTGTCAGCACAAGATCGGCATCATCCTGCTCTATCGTTATCGTCGTAACCGACGAAAAGGCGTCACAGGATTTGGTTATCACCCACTCTCCCGATATATCGGGATAAGGATTTTCATCGACAACATTCCATATACTGCCGATCTCGTTGCAGGAAACACACAGTAATACGGCAAGACATATAAGGGAAGAAAGAATTATCGCGATATTGTATCTTTTCATTATATGCTCCTAAAACGTTTATCTATTCGTTGCAGTATACACTATTTCCCTCTATTTAGCAAGAAAAAGCGATGTCATGCTTCGGTCACCCGCCTTTCATCCGGCGGCATTATCACGAACTACAACCGCACCTCACGCTGCGGCCATTGCCTCTATACCTGCGGACCCGGCCGGGAAAAAAAATGCATCATCCCGCAGACGGCACACGCTGCGTTTCGCGCCATCGAACGGTTTTCCGAGGGTTCGGGATAAAACAGATTTCAAAACCAGAAAAAATACGGGCGATCAGCTTCTTTCGATGGTAATATCACAGATAATATCGGCCAGATATGCGGTCAACTGCATTATATCCCCGTCTTCGTATTTCCCTTTTACGGTAATTGCCACTTCATTTATTTTTCCTTCGATAAGGATATCGCCGTTTTCTTCAATCGTTCCGATCATGGTAACACTGATCGGTTCCAGCAGGACGGTCAAATCGGCATCATTCTGTTCTATTGTAGCGGTCTGTATGGGCGGCAGTGCTTCGCAGGAATCCGTTATCGCCCACACTCCGGAAACATCGGGATACGGGTCTTCATCGACATCCAACAGCTCGCCGAGTTCATTGCATGAAAAAAAGAACAGGGCCGCAAACAAAACGGGGAAAGAAAGAATTTTTATGACACGGCTTCTTTTCATTATCTTCTCCTTACTGATAAATTTTTTTCTTATTATACACTATCTCCTTTCATAATGCAACCTGTATCAAGACGGTAATCCGGCCATGTCCCGCAAACGGCCGCGGTATCTGTTTACTTTTACGGATGAGGGCGGTATAATATCGATTGTATGAATAAAACCCCCTTCATCACCCGCCTTTCATCCGGCGGCATTATCACGAACTACAACTGCACCTCACGCTGCGGCCATTGCCTTTACGCCTGCGGACCCGGCCGGGCAAAGGACTACATCGCCACGGAGGCGGCGCAAGCCGCTTTCCGCGCCATCCGGCATCTTGGGTGTTATGCGGTTCACGTGGGCGGCGGGGAACCCTTCCTGAACACGGACGGCCTTCTCGATGTGATACGCATCGCCGCGGAAGAAGGGGTGGCGATCGATTATATCGAGACGAACAGCTCGTGGTATAACAATCCGGAACAGGCGGAAGCCGTGCTCCGTTCGCTTCTCGAAGCGGGCTGCTCCACGCTCCTCCTTTCGATAAGCCCCTTCCACAACGAACGCATCCCCTTTGCCCGCGTCAGGGGGGTGAGGGAGGCCTGCCGTAAAACGGGGATGGGGGTTTTCCCCTGGGTCGACGAATTCCTCCCCGACCTGGCGCGGTTCGATTCCGACACCCCGCATTCGCTCGCGGAATACGAAAAAGCTTTCGGGCCGGGGTATATCGCTTCGATACCCGGCCGCTACCGGGTCGCCTTTCGCGGCAGGGCGATCGAGACATACAGAACGTACATGAAACCGGCCGCGCTTAAAACGATACTCGCCTCCCCGCCGTGCGGGGAACTCATCGACACGTCGCACTTTCATGCGGACCTTTACGGCAACTACCTCCCCGGGCTGTGCAGCGGGCTCGCGGTCCGGCTCGACGACCTGGGAGGGCCGCTCGACGACGGACGGTACCCGTACCTTACCCTGCTTCTTCAATCCGGCGTACGCGGGCTGTACGAGTACGCGAAGCGGACGGAAAGTTTTACGGCCGAAGAAACATACGTCTCCAAATGCGACCTCTGCCAGGAGACAAGGCGTTATCTGGTATGCGAAAGGGGCGTCGAAAGCCCCGACCTCAAACCCGAAGGCTTCTACCGCGCCCTGAAAAGGGAGCGTTGAACGGCCGGCGTTTCCCGGGTTGTCCGTGCCCCGAGTCTAATTAATATATTTTAACACGAAGGGCGCGATTGCGCCAGGTGAAGCCTTGAGCGTTGGAATATATAAAGTACGTTGTACTGGAATTGAAATTCGCTTATATGA